>NZ_JAQGJD010000318.1 GCF_028290785.1 Tardiphaga sp.
CTGCCGTATTCCTGATGGGGACCGGTCTGGCGTCCGCGCAGAGCAACGTCGTGATCATGCAGGACCCTGGCGGCGGCTACGGCGACGCGCTGCGCAAGTTGATGTACGATCCGTTCGAAAAGGCGACCGGCATCAAGGTCGTGACGGTCCAGGAAGCGCGCAGCGGCCCGCGCATCAAAGCGCAGGGCGAGGCCGGAAAGGCGCAGTGGGACCTGACCTTTATCTTCGATCAGGAGACCAAGCTGCTCGGCGACTGCTGCCTGGCCGACATCGACTACACCAAGCTATCCGAGCCGGCGCAGAAGACGCTCGCTGCCATGCCTGACAATCTGAAGCGGAAAAAGGGTGTTGCGCTTCAGGTGATCGGCGTCGGCATCGTTTATAATAAGGACAAATTCAAAGGCGCCAACGTACCGACGAGCTGGGCCGATTTCTGGGATGTGAAGAAATTTCCCGGCCGCCGCTGCATGCCGGCCTGGCCACGCTTCGTGTTCGAGGCGGCGCTGATGGCAGACGGCGTCGACAAGAGCCAGATCTATCCGATCGACATGGAGCGAGCGCTCAAGAAGATCAAGGAAATCAAACCTCACATTGCCAAGTGGTGGACGACATCTGCACAGCCGCCGCAGCTGCTGCTTGATGGCGAGGCGGACATGTGCATGGCCTACACCGGATCGATGAGCAAGCTAGCGCTCGAAGGCGCTCCGATCGATCTGACCTTCAATCAAGGCTTCGTCTATTACGATTTCTTCTCCATTCCGAAGGGCGCTCCGAACTACGACAATGCGCTCAAGCTGCTGTCCTGGCGTCTCGACCCGACGCGCGCCGCACAGCTCACGTCGACCTTCCCGGTCGCACTTCCGTCTTCCGTTGTGTTCGAAGCGGCAACAGATAAAAAGGTATCTCGCTATTGGGCAAACAATCCGGATAACGTAAGCAAGGCGATCGAGTGGAGCCCGACCTACTGGGGCGCGCCGTCGCCGGCGGGCAACTCGACCAACGAGGAATATGGGCAGGAGAAGTTGAACGCGCTTCTCGCCCAATAGGCGACCCGGTGACGTCGGCGCCCAGCACGGAGCTGGGCGCCGAGGTCCTGCGCTGAAAACCGATCAGGCGAGGCGGAGATCAATCATGCAGCAGTGGTCATTGGATGGATAAGGCCTTTATCAAGGGACTTCGTCTTCTCGAAACCCTCGCGTTGAGCGACGGACCTCGCGGCATTACCGAACTCGCGAACGAGCTAAAGTTCACCAAGAGCAACGTTCATCGGTTGCTCATGACGCTGCAGTCTCAAGGCTACGTACGTCAGAACCCCCCGCACAGCACGTACGAGTTGACGACGAAGATCTGGGCTCTCGGCAGCCATGTCATTCATCGGATGGATTTGATCAAGATTGCTCGTCCGATGATGGCGAAACTGATGCAGGTGACGGGTGAAACGATACACCTTTCGATACTGGAAGATACCGACGTGGTGTATGTCGACAAGATCGAAAGTGAACATCACATCCGGGCTCACACGAGCGTCGGCATGCGGGCGCCCGCATTCACGATGGCAACCGGCAAGGCCATGCTCGCTCAATTACCCGACAATTACCTTGAGCGGTTCAAGCCACATTTCAAACGCTACACGGCGTCGACGCGCATGACGATCGAGGAGCTTCGCGAGGATATCGAGGTGGCGAGGTCGCAGGGCTATTCCTATGTGCTGCACGGCGAATGGCGAGAGGGTATCGCTGCCTGCGCATGTGCGATCATCGGTCGATCCGGTGAACTGGTCGGCGCCATTGGAATGTCCGGGCCCGACACGCGCGTCAAGCGCAAGCAGATCAAGGAGTATTCCGTTCACGTGATGGAAGCGGCGCGCGCCATCGGCGCCGCGCTTGGCAATTCCCGGTGAGCGTCGCGTGCAACAGGCAGAAAAGGACGATCCTTATCCGAAAAGCGACCAATGTCTTACGGTGCGGGCGGACTGTTTGCGCCGCTTCGTTGTACCGCTGGACATGCCATACAGGTTCATAACCGGCACGCGACCAATCAAAAGCCGACACGGTTCGAAGTTTGCAACTGGCCGCTCGTGGCGCGGAGCGGGCATTTGGTGAAGGGCAAGTGCCATTTCGGACATTGCGGCTGATGCGGAGTACGGGAGTTAGGCGCCATTTCTAATGCGAATTCCTTATTGGCGGCGAATTCCAGCGGCCATCAGTAATCTGAGGCATCGGGATAAATAGCCGACGGTCGGGTCTCATCCCGTTACTCCCATTCCAATCCGTCAGGCCAAAATGGATTTCACCAACTCGCGTTCTGCAAGAATGAAATCGAAGAACGCCGCAATACGCGGGACCTGTCGGAGGTCAGGATGCGCCAGCAGGCGCCAGCTTCGCGACAGCTCCGGAATTGGGCCGAGCACGCGTACGAGATCGGGTTCGGCGTCGCCCAGGGACGCGGGGAGGGGCCCAAGGCCCAATCCCGACTTCACGGCATAGATAAGACCCAACACGCTGTTCGTGCGTGCCGACATCTTGACGTCCGGCGCCACGTTTCGCAGCCATACCGATGCGCGGTGCATGCTGAGCGTTTCATCGAAGCCGACAAGCTGATGATTTGGCAGGTCATTCACCGTCGCAGGCTGGCCGTGCTGTTCGACGTAACCCCGGCTCGCATAGACCGCCCAGATCGAATCCGCGACCTTGCGGCCGACAAGTTCGTCGTCGGTATCGCCGGACCGGAAGGCGACATCGGCCTCGCCCTTCGACAGATCAAGGTATCGGTCGCTCGTTACAAATTCAATCCGAAGCTTGGGATGTCGGGTCTGGAAGCGCTCGATTAGGGCGGATTTAGTCATGCGGCCGATGATCGGTTCTGGGCAAGTCACCCGGATCACACCGGTCAGGTCGTTGGCCTCATCGTTGACCCGCCGTTCGAAGTCGGTTACCGCGGCTTCGATGCGCTCGGCGTGGGGTAACAACTCCTCGCCGAATTTTGTCAGGCGATAGCCTGACGGGTGACGCTTCACCAGTGGCTGCCCGATCGCGCGCTCCAGTTCGGCTAAGCGCCGCTGTACCGTCGATTGACTAAGCCCCAACGATTTCCCGGCGGCGATCGTGCTGTGGTGTCGGGCCACGGCGAGAAAATACTTCAAATCGTTCCAATCGAACATGGTGCGATTATGCACTTCTGCGGCGGGGTACCGCAATCCTGCGGCTTACGACCGTGGCATTGGGCGTCTAGGCTTTTTATGAGGACGCCAACAGGCGTTCCCTGGCGGCCGAGACATCCGGGAGATCGCGATGAAGAGCCTTGTACACCCGCTGATATTGGGGGTGGTGACGACCGCCCTCGTATCGTCGGCCCTCGCGCAGCCAGCAAGGGCTGAATGCTCGCAGCCCGTCAAAATGATCGTGTCGTACCCGCCGGGGTCGCCGGACGATGTGATCGCGCGAATCCTGGCGCAGAAGCTCTCCGAGGCGGGCGGGCGGTTCTATGTCGAGAATCTCCCCGGCGCCGGCGGGATGATCGGCACCGCGACGGCCGCCAAGGCGTTGCCGGACGGCTGCACCATGGTCATCGTCAATCAGAATTTCGTCGTTCAGCCCGCGATCGGCGAAAAGCTTGCCTACAAGGTTCCCGACAGTTTTACGCCGATCACACTATTGGTCGCGGCGCCCGAAACGATTTCGGTCAACCCGTCCGTGCCCGCTACCACCATCCTGGAACTTGTTGCGCTGGTGCATGCGAGCCCCGCCAAGTACAATTACGCTTCGCCCGGTTATGGTTCTTCGCCGCATCTCGCAAGCGAGCGGCTATTCAAACACACGCTCGGGCTCGACGTCGTGCACGTCCCGTTCCAGGGCGGGCATCCGGCCGTGACCTCAACGGTTGCCGGTCACACCCAGATTCTGCACCTCACCCTTCCGATCGTTGCTCCGCTGGTGCGCGACGGCAAACTTCGGTTGCTCGCAATTGCCGACAAGACGCGTGCTCCGGAATTTCCCAGCATTTCCACGCTGGAGGAGGCAGGCATACCGAACCACGAGGTCGGATTCTGGGACGGGATATTGCTGCCGAAGGGAACGCCTGACGACATCGTCGAACTCAGGCATCGGCAAATTGGTGAGATCATGGCGTTGCCGGACGTGCGGGATCGCTTGGCAGGGCTTGGATATACGCCGATCAATGGCTCGCCGAACGCGTTCGCGGCGCATCTGCAGACCGAGCTAAGCAAATGGGAAGCTATCGTCCGCGACGGCAACATCAAACCTGAATAATCCGACCTGAAACGAGTTCGAAAGCGCGTGCCATGAACAAAGAGTTTTCCGTCGACCCTGATGTTGCCACGGCGGCGATGCGCGCGCAGTGGGACCAGGCGGCCCGGGGCTGGCGCGAGTCCGGCGCCGTCATTCGGCCGTGGCTGCAGCAGGCGACGCAGGCCATGCTTGGAATGGCCGGCGTTAAACCCGGCGCCCATGTCCTCGATGTGGCCGCTGGCGCCGGCGACCAGACCCTTGATATCGCCAAGCGGGTTGGCCCCGACGGCTACGTGCTGGCCACGGATTTGTCGCCCGAGATTCTTCAATTCGCAGCGCAGCAGGCTGCCGCCGCGGGTCATCGCAACGTCGAGACGCGCGCGTCGGACGGACAGAACTTGCAGGTCGAGGACACCCGGTTCGACGCGGTGGTCTGTCGGCTCGGCCTGATGTTTTTCGGCGACCCGTTACAGGGATTGCGTGAAATGGCGCGGGTGCTCAAACCCGGTGGCGGCATCTGTACCATGGTGTTCGGGTCGCCCCAGGCCAATCCCTGTGTGACGACGCTGATGTCGACGGCGCTCGGGCACGCCGGCCTGCCGCCGCGCGATCCGTTTCAGCCCGGCGGGCTGCTCAGTCTCGGCAAGCTCGGCCTGATCGATGACCTGTTCAAGGGGGCGGGATTCCGCGAGATCGCGACCACCAGCGTTGCAGCGCCGTTTCACCTCCCGACCGTCAAGGACTACATGAAATTCATACGAACATCGGCGGGGCCGATCGTCGAGATATTGAAGAGCCTTGACGGCGTTAAAGCTGAAGCCGCATGGGCGGATATGGAGCAAGTTCTCAGTCGATATGAAACGGCCACCGGGTGGGAAGGTCCAAATCAACTGTTATTGACGGCCGCAAGAAAATCGTAGACCCCTCCATGAGGGCCAACGGTCGGTCGTTTCATACGGCCGCCTCGGGCGCGAAGCGGCCGTTTGACGCTCTCAGATTGCTCGACATCGGCACAATAGGTCGGTACAAAGGCGACAGTAGCAGGTCCGCTAAGTCATTGAATCTGCTGGCTCTATAGCTCTGGACCAACAATCCTTTCGTGGCATCATCCCCCTTTTAAACCATTGGTTTAAAAGGGACTAAGCAAGATCAGAGGCTTGGCACTACCCGCCTCGTACAAAAGGCTGGTACAATGCCTCTTGCACTGGCACGTCCCTGGAAGCATCCCAACATCGGTTTCTACTGCTCCGGAAAGGTGTCCCGGAAGACCTGCGTGTGCTCATTGGCAGGAAATGCAGCCTGCTTTCCGGCAGCACTCGATTGCGTGAAAGCGAGCGGCTTCTGGGTGGGCGCGTTCGCTTGCGAGCGGGCATATCTCTGGCCGGTGAAATCTCCCCGTAAGTTGTCCAATTCCCGAAAGTCTCTGGCTAACACCGGAGAAATTTCCGTTTTTGGGAGACGGCGGGCGGAGACTTGGTTCGATCTCCTATGAGTGGCCCGGCCGGAGTGGGTCTCTCGGCGGTCTCCGGAACGGCGGTTCTGGCTGTCGGGTTCGAGTTGAGATATCGCCGATCCTCGTTGGCCTACCTGACATTCAGGAATGCGCGCTCGATGCGAATGTCGGTTCGGTAAGGACCAGTGAATAAAGGTCGATATCAACCGAAAATATCAACGTTTGAAAACGATAATAATTGCGGCGTATGGCCTCGGTCGGACATACTCGCGTAAAGGGCGATATCGAATGGCCGCCCGTGGCGCAATGCGGAATCCATTGGGATCTGTCAAGATGCCTTTATCCCATCAATATCGGCACGTCCCCCGCATGGATCTACCTGGCGCCTCGCTAGGCACTGTCATCAAATTCGGCACGCTCTCATAGGCAAGGTCGCGGCAATCTCTTGAACTGTTGCGCCGGCCGCGCGAGTTAACAACGGCTTCGGAATCCGTTTTGACCGCCTCCCGTTCGATGCGGAAGCGCACGCATCTGTCCGATTTGGACAGGAGTGTGCAATTTGGCATCAACTGCACACTCGGCTGCCATGATTCAGCTCGCCAATTGCGCTCTCACTGCATCGCCGTGCGGGCCATCATATACATTTCGTTGAATTTCTTCAGAAGCGCCTCCGCGCTCTGGCGCTCCTTCACGCCCCAATCAAAAGCTTCTTTGGATTCGCTATCCATCTTGTTCATGACGCTGCGCGCATCGCTCGGGAATGCCATCCAGCCGCTGCTTTCGCCGAGCTGCTTGAGCGCTGCGCGGGTGCCATAAGCGGCCTCAGTGACCTTCCTTGCGTAGTCGATCGTGCGTTGAGCTTCGCTAGTTGCCTGCTCCAGCGTTTCGAATTTGAAACTGTTGCCGCTCTTCTGTCCTTGTGCGATCTTGTCATATCCCTCTTCGGCTGCGCCGCGTGCATCACGCACCAAAGACTCGTATGCGGGCAGTTTCGATTGGAGCTCACTGAGCTGTTGCTTCAGTGAGGTCATATAAACCTTAGCTGCCGCAAACTTCTTTTCGGCATTGGCCATGCCCATCTTTTGCGCCCTTGCCTCCAGTTTTGCGGCCTCTTCCAGCCAGGGATTGCTGCCGAAGACATCGAAGACCTTCTGGATGTTTGCGACCGCGGAATTGACCTTGCTCCCGGGATCGGTGACCGGCATGACGACGATCGCGGTGTCGGCTGCAGTGTTGATGAGGTTGAAAATAACGTTGAAGCCGGTCTGGGCCTTGTCGGCGTCGGCGCGCAGTTCGCGGGCCCTCTCCATATCGCGCGCGCCCCGGAGGTCATCCTCGGTGATCTTGAGATTCGACGCGGCATATGACGCGTTCGTTCCCGCCAATTTGAGCGTCGATTTAAAGTGGCTCAGCTGCAATTCGGCGCCCTGTGCGATGTGGGCCTGGTCCTTAACTCTGCCGCCGTCCTTGTTTCTCAGCATGGCAATCTCGCGTTCGATATCCTTGACAGTGCCAAGTTTGTCGGACAACTCGTGCATCTTATCGGCGTGACGTTGGCCGTCGAGGTAGTTGTCATCGACGGTCTTGAAAAAGTCGGTCGCCTTTTTCAGCAAGGGCTGCGCGACGTCTTTTTTCGCGGCGAGATACACCACCTTTCCGCGTGGAGTATCGAACGCGATCGCTGAAGCGCCTGCGTTACCGGCGCCAGACGACGCGCTTTGGGCCGGAAATTCCGCGGTGACGACATCGACCGCATGGATTTGGGGAGGCTTGGTGCCCTTGAACGGGACATCCCGGGTGATCGTTTCGCGCGGTGCGAGCGTCGCCTCGAATCCGTTGCAGTGATAATCGACATTGACGCAAAATTTGAGCTTCACGGGGTTGGAGGCGTCCTTGTTCGTCACGGTAGCCCTGACCCGCTTGTCGGGGGCGCTGTAATTCGAGGTGCTCGAAAGCGCTTGGCAGCCGGTGCCGTTGCACCCGGCCCATGCGACATGCGGGATAAAGACAATAGCGGCTGCGGATATCAGAAGGGACAGGTTGCGGGTCATCGGACGGCCTCCTCTGTTAGGTTGTGATGATCCGTTGGTCGCAATGGCTTTGCGGCGCGTTCAATTGAAGCAGTCGATCGCCTGTAGATTTACCCGGGTTTCGCGACGTCAATCCCTGAATGCGACCGTGCAGGGATCGTTCGGTGCTTTGGCGAGACATGAGCTACAGGTGCCGGGCTTGGAGCCGGGGACGCAGGTCCCGCTCTGCGTGACCTGCCTATTCGAAACAGTAATGACAGGTGTGCATCTCTTCTCGTCCGCCGAGAGCGAGCCCGATGCAGGCGCCGTGCAGCGGAATGTCTGCGAACATGATTTCTTGTCGGTCGCCGCCTTGATCGACGCCGCATCGGCTGTCCAGGCGCCACTGACCGATTTCAAGGTTGAACACATAGGATCCGGCATTTTTGGCGATCGAGTTGCGATTCCCTTGCTGTCGCGCGGCGCCACCAGCGCGCTTTCGCATCCTCCCCATCCGGAATCCCCGAGCCTAATGCAACACTCCACCTTGTCGCCTTGGCAGCGCAGCACGTGGATGTTCTTGTAACCCTTGAGGAGGTCGCTATCGAGCTTCCGCATGCAGGCATCCGCTCGCGCCGCCTGGATCTGCGTGGCGGTGCAGCCATACACCCTCTGCGGCGACTGCGCGTCGGCTGGTGTCGCTGCCAAGATCCAGGAAAAAATAGATGCAAGTGACGCGTATCGAATGCCAGGTTTCGAAGATAACGTCATGATCGATCACCTTTTTGCCAACAAAGATGTCAAACGTTCTGCGAGGTCCACCAGCAAGTGTCAGCGCTTCGTGGCGTCCGATGTACCGGCTGCGCCGCCCATCGCAGCGCCACTGCAGATTTTGGTCTTCTCGCTGCAGTCGTAGATGCAGGTACTCTTCTTGTCGGCGCAGGGTTTGGTGCAGCCAAAATGGCCTGGGCTCGACTTGAGATCCTTTCCGCAGACGTTGCGGACCTGGCTTTCGGTCAGGTTGCTGATGGCTGACGCAGAAGAAATCGCTAGGCCCAGAGCCAGACACATCGCCAGAAGTCCGGTAACAAGACGTGAACCTGAGGCGGTCGGTGGCCTGTTGCGAGGAAAGGGCCGTGACATCTTTGACCTCACTTCGGTTGCCGTTGCTTCTTTTCGTGCGGTGCCATCATTTTCGTTCGACATGAATATTTCTCGCGATTGAAGAGGGAGTGCGTGAGCGTTCCTTGGCAGTGGCGAACGGCTCTGTCAGCTTTCGACCCGAAAAAGGGAGGATTGCCATGAGCGGATTGAAATATGTGCTGGCGATGTCGTTGCTGCTGTCCACGACTGTCGTCGGGCGCGCAGAACCCGCCTGCGTGCCGTCGAAGCAGGGCATCTCGAAAGTTATCGGCGGGAAGAATTTCGTCTGCGAGGAATGTATCAAGAGTAGCTGCGATACCTCCGGCAAAGAGATCAAGGGCTGCAAGAAAGAGACCGTTTCGACCTGCACTGAAGTCCTGCCGTCGAAGAAGCCTGCGCCCGACAAGCCGGCGTCGGATAAAGCTGCAGGGGACAAGGGCGCTGCCAAGAACCCGGACGACAAGAAGCCGGCAGAGAAGAAAAAGTAGGTCTGGCCGGGATCGGCGTGGCCCGATGTGTCTTGCGGGGATATTGCCTGATGCGTATTCGCGTTCCGTCGCCCGAACGATCCGGTATACGTGCTCCGTCGTACAACGGCGACAGACGACATGCCTCGATCCGATCTGGTCACCTGCCGCATGGAAGAGCCCTCGCCGCCTTCATGGTTCCGTCTGGGCTTCCGATACTGTTTTGTGACGTCGACCGGCCAATCGGTTCACGGTGCTTGGTCACGAATCCCAGAAATCTTGCCATGCGATTGAACCAGCGGCGCGGGGGCGGCGACACATGAGGTATTTCCAGTGCAGAGATGGGGCTCGTGACCAACGGCTCTGTCTATTCAAGAGCGGTTAACATGGCTGACATGTTTCTGATGCTGGACGGGATCAAGGGTGAATCGATCGATGCCCTCTATCGTGATCATATCGAGATCCACGGATGGGAATGGCACATCGAAAACAATGCGTCGATATCGCTCACCCCCGGCGACGCCGTGAAGCATACATCGTTCAGAAGCATCAAGCTTGACAAGTTATATGATGTTTCGTCCGTGACATTGATGAACTTTTGCGCACTTGGAAAGCACATCCCAAAGGGGACACTGGCTTGCCGCAAGAATATCGGAAGCCGCAGTGTGGATAATCAAAGCGGCGAAGTCGCAAAAATGGAGTATCTCATCCTCGAGTTGAAAAACATCAAGGTCGATAAGATCGAATGGCCGGGAAGGTGCGAGCCTCAGATCGTTGCGGAGAGCGTTACCCTGACTTTCAATGAGTTCGCGATGACGTATCAACTTCAGAACGAACGGGGAGACCCCGTGGGGGCGGTCGAGTTTGGGTTCAACGTGTCCTCGCACACAGAGGTCCAAAGGTAGAAATGAGTGAGGCCCACGGTGCGGTTACATTCGTGCCGGTAGCGCGCGGCTGGACCGGGTCTCGTCGCAGTAGGAACATGTGTCATGGCTGAGCTGTTCGACAAGAGGCACGTCAGTCCGCCGTTGATGCACGTGTTTCGCGCCGCGCATGAGATGGCAGATGCCAAAAAGCCCATCGATATTCGCAATGAAGCCGGCGAACGGATGCTGGCCGACCGGCGAATGCGCCCACGCCAGGTAATCACGGAAACCGTATTGCGGCGCGAAGTCGCCCGCGATCTCGATGCGCTCTTGAATGCTATCTCGATGGAGGCCTCTGTCGATATGTCGGAGGTGCCGCATGTGCGTCGCTCCATTTTGAATTTTGGTCTTGCGGATGTGTCGAGCCGCACGATCGACGGCGCCGAGATCAAGAAAATTCCGGATGAAATCAGGACGGCGGTAATAAATTATGAACCGCGGCTCGCGCCGGGGTCGCTTCATATAGAGCGCGACAAGAGCGTCGATCCCGAGGAGTTGAAAATCCGCTTTATCGTGCGGGGAGATCTGACCTGCCATCCAGTGCATGTCCCGGTTGAGTTCGTGGCGGATATTGTCGAAAGCGGCAAGATCCTTGTGAACCGGCTATCGTTACGATGAACCGCGAATTCCTCGACATCTATAATCAGGAGCTGCAACTACTTAACGAGCAGGCGAGGGAATTCGCCGAGGAATATCCCGGCATTGCGGAGAGGCTTGGCGGCATACTGGAAGACCGGGTCGATCCGCTCGTCGGCGGTCTACTCGAAGGTGCTGCGTTTCTCGCAGCGCGGGTCCAGTTGAAGCTCAAGCATGAATTTCCGGAATTTACCAATAACCTGCTCGAACAACTGGTACCGCATTATCTGGCGCCGACGCCGTCAGCGATGCTGGTCAAGGTCACGCCACGCTACGGTGACCGCGCGCTCAATGAAGGGAATGTGGTTGCGCGCGGGTCGTATCTCGACGCAACATTCCGCGAGCAGGACAAGCAAATCGCCTGCCGCTACCGGTTGAGCAGCAATATTACGGTTTGGCCGTTCGAGCTCGTTGGTGCCGAGTATTTTTCGTCGCCCGCGCCGCTCGAATCGCATGGCCTTCGGGTCGATGGCGACGTTCTGGCCGGGTTGCGCTTGACGTTGACCGTGCGAACCACGGCGCGGTTCGAGGACGAGCCGCCGGATGCGGAATCCTTAGCAAAGCCGGAAATGCTATTCTCATCGTCGCGCCTCGCTAATCTGCCGATACATCTGGTTGGGCCGGAGGCGGATGCGATCGCCATCTATGAACAGATGTTCGCCCGCTGCCAAAGCGTCCATGTCCGCTATCTCAATGAATTCGGCGACCCCGTGGTTCTTGCAATGCCGGTCGGCTGCCTGCAGCAGATTGGAATCGACCGCGACGATGCGCTGTTTCCAAACGACCACAGGGTTTTCGAGGGCTTCGATCTGCTGCGGGAATTCTTCGTGTTCCCGCGCAAGTTTCTCGGCTTCGAACTGACCGGACTGGATCAGGTCACGCCATCGCTCAGGGCCAAGACAATCGACGTGCTGTTCACCTTTGACGAAGTCAATATGCGTCTGGCCTCTGCCGTTCAGCCGTCGATGTTTGCGCTTTTCGCAGCGCCGGCGGTCAATCTTTTCGAGAAAACGGCCGATCGCGTGCCGCTGAAATCGAACCAGCATGAGTATCACGTCGTGCCCGATCGCAGTCATTATCTGGACTACGAACCGCACCGGCTGCTTGATGTCTTCGCGCACTATCCAGGTGGCGGCGCCAAGGTTCCGGTCCGGCCGCTTTATGCAGCATCGCTCGAAGCGCCACAGAATTCGTCGGGTCCGCTCTACACGGTGCGCCGTCAGCAGCGCCGACGCGCTGTTGAGGAGAAACGCGGCGGCATGCCGTCGAGCTATATCGGGACCGACATGTTCATCTCCCTCAGCGAGTTCGGCGGTCATGGCAGCGATAAGGGTATCGCTGAGCTGAGCGTGCGCACGCTCTGCTCGAACCGGCATCTGACCGAACTGTTGCCCGTCGGCATGGGCGGTGCCGACTTCCGCATGATCGATGATGTCGCGCTCGAACTGCAATGTGTGGCGGGGCCGACGCCGCCGCGCGAGCCCGTCGTCAGCCAGCTGCGTAGCCGTAGTGAGGTCGCCCATACTGGTACGGTGAGTTGGCGCCTGATCAATATGCTCAGCACCAATCACCTCGGTCTTGTCGACCGCGGCGCTGGCCGCAGCGCGCAAGCATTGCGCGAGACGCTGTCCATGTTCGCCGATCTTTCGGATGGAGCTGTCGAGCGCCGCATTCGCGGCATCCGCAGCGTCGATAGCCGGCCCATCGTGCGCCGTATCCGCCAGCGCTACGGCATCGGCACCGCCCGCGGTATCGAAGTGACTGTGACCATCGACGAGAAGACGTTCGAGGGATCGGGGATGTTCCTGCTCGGGGCGATACTCGACCGGTTCTTTGCTGAATATTCCGCGCTCAATCATTTCACCCAGACGGTGATCCGCTCCGCCGATCGCGGTGAGGTCATGCGATGGCCGCCGCGGATGGGCACACGCAAGCCGTTGTAATCAAGCGATTGGGGCCGCTATGACGCTTCTCGAGAATCTCGAAGCCGAGCCTTGGCGTTTCGACTATTTTGCCCTGCTGCGTGAGCTCGAGCGGACCTTCAAGGATCATCCGCGGATCGGCGAAGGCGTCTCATTGCGGGAAGAACTGGTCCGATTCGGTCAGGACCCGTTCGTGGACTTTCCAGCATCGACTATCGCTCGCGCGGCGTATGGCGACGGTAAGGTGCTGAAGGTGTTCGTGAAGCATCTGGGAATGCTCGGGCCGCAGGGCGCGCTTCCGCTGGCGACCACGGAGGAGGCTTATCATTACACTTTGGCCGGCGACGACGCCTTTCCGCGCTTCCTCGACTTATTCAATCATCGTTTCATTGAACTGTTCTTCCGTGCCTGGGCCGATGCACGGCCGATCGCACAGCATGACCGGCCGGACGCCGATCGCTTCATTGCCTATCTCGGCTCGGCCATCGGTGTCGGTTCGGCGCCCTATCGCAATCTCGACAGCGTGCCCGACACCGCGAAGCTGGGTTTCGCCGGGCTTCTCGGACCTCAAGCCAAATCGGCGTCGCGCCTCGCTGCGGCGATCAGCGGCCTGTTCAACGTGAAAGCCGAGATCGACGAATTCGTCGGCGTGCGGCTGGTCATTGAGGAGGTCGAGTGGACGACGCTCGGCCGCGCGTATAACGGGCTAGGCAAGGACGCCTTGCTCGGGCGCAGCGTATACAGCGTTCAGGACAAGGTCAGAGTCCGCATCTACACACGCGATCTGGCGCAATATCTCCGCTTCCTGCCGTCTGGCGATCTTTGCGAACCGCTGACGGATATGTTGTTTTTCTACAATGGCGAACAAGTTGATTGCGACGCCGAACTCGCCATCCCCTCAGGCGCGGCGGAACCGGTCCGACTTGGCCGCTTCGGCGCACTGGGCTGGACTACGTGGATGGCACCGAATTGGACCAGTGCCGAGGCTTATCGTTGCGATGCGCGATTCCATCCAGCCGAACGGGCCAATCATCGACGCCAAAGCACGTTCGCAGCTGCCGTGAAGGAGGGGTAGATCATGACTGAGATCAGTCTTGAAACGGTGGCCGGGAAGCTCAACCGCATCGGTTACGAGGCGTTCTTCAAGGCGCTCCGCCAGGCCAAAGGGGCCGGCAATCGACACGTCGAGCTGGCGCATTGGTTCGCCCAGATACTCCAAAGCGAGAACACCGACATCGGCGCAACCGCCGATTATTTCAAACTCGATCGCAATGCGCTGACCACGGATATCAATGCCGTCATCGGCCGTTTGCGTACCAATGAGACGGAGATGCCGGCGGTATCGAACACGGTCATCGATCTGTTCGATCGTGGCTGGCACTATGCGACGCTGTTCTTCGGAGAGACGCAGATCCGTACCGGGCATCTGCTGGTCGGCGCGTTGCAGTCGCGCGAACTCGCGCGTGCGTTGCATGCGACGTCGAGGGAGTTTGCGAAAATCCCGATCGACGTGTTGACCGGCGAATATAGGAAGATATGGGCCGGATCCGAAGAAGAGCGGTTGCGTCCGATGGACGGTGCGGGCGCTGTCGCTGCGGATACGCCGGCCGCGCAAACGGCGAGAGGGACGTCTGCGCTCGATCGGTTCTCGCAGGATCTCACCGCGAAGGCAAAAGCCGGGGACATGGACCCGGTGCTCGGCCGCGACGACGAGATCCGCCAGCTCATCGACGTGCTGATGCGAAGGCGGCAGAACAATCCGATCCTCACTGGCGAAGCCGGTGTCGGCAAGACCGCGGTGGTCGAAGGATTCGCGCAACGAATCGTGGCCGCCGACGTACCGCCGCCTTTGCGCGGCGTCAGGCTCTGCATGCTCGATGTCGGCCTGATGCAGGCGGGCGCATCGATGAAAGGCGAATTCGAGCAGCGACTGCGATCAGTGATCGACGAGGTGCAGAGTTCACCGGTACCAGTCATCCTCTTTATTGACGAAGCCCATACGCTGATCGGCGCAGGCGGTTCGGCCGGGACAGGTGATGCCGCCAATCTGTTGAAGCCGGCGCTGGCGCGAGGAACGCTGCGCACCATCGCGGCGACGACATGGTCCGAATACCGCCAGTATATCGAAAAGGATCCGGCTCTGACGCGCCGCTTCCAACCCATCCAGGTAGGGGAGCCCAGCGTCGCACAGTGCTGCAACATGCTGCGCGGTATTCTCGGCCCGATGGAAAGGCACCACAAGGTGACGATCTCCGATGCCGCGATCGTAGCGGCGGTGAATCTGTCGCATCGCTATATTCCCGCGCGGCAATTGCCGGACAAGGCTGTAAGCCTGCTGGATACCGCGGCGGCGCGCGTGGCCATCAGCCAGAGTACCACACCAGCGATGATCCAGGACATGATGGCATCGATCGCCGCCCGTAAAGCAGAAGTGGCGGTCCTGACCGACGATGGCGAGCTGGGCCCTGATTTCACCGAGCGGCTTGCAGCTCTGGCGTCGGAGATCGCCCAGCTACAGACCGGTCTTGCCGCGATGGAAGCCGAATGGGCCGCCGAGCAGAAGCTGGTCGGTGAAATCCGCACATTGCGCGATATCGTTCATCCACCGGATGTATCGCTGGAACGGGCCGAAGCACCGTCTACCCCAGAGCAGGCGGCAGGCGATATCGATACCCGGCATGTGCGCGATCGGTTGCGGCAGGCCTTTGCAACACTTGAGGATCGCGACCCCGGGAAGCGCATGGTCTATGCCTATGTCGATGAGCAGGTCGTGGCCTCGGTGGTATCGGACTGGACCGGTATTCCTGTCGGGCGCATGGTGAAGGACGATATCGAAAATGTGCTGAGGCTTCCGGAGGTTTTGAACCGGCGTGTCGTCGGCCAGCCCCATGGCCTGTCGATGATCGCCAGGCGGATCGAGACCAGCCGCGCCAAGCTGGACAACCCCGACAAGCCGGTCGGTGTGTTCATGCTGTGCGGTCCGTCCGGCGTCGGCAAGACCGAAACAGCGCTGGCTCTCGCCGAAGCGCTCTATGGCGGCGAGCAGAACATGATCACGATCAATATGTCCGAGTTTCAGGAGGCGCATTCCGTCTCGTCGCTGAAGGGCGCGCCCCCCGGCTATGTCGGCTACTCCGAAGGCGGCAGGTTGACCGAAGCCGTGCGTCGCAAGCCTTACAGCGTGATTTTGCTCGACGAGGTCGAGAAGGCGCATCCCGACGTGCACGAGATTTTCTTTCAGGTGTTCGACAAGGGCTTTATGGACGACGGCAACGGACGCCGCATCGACTTCAAGAACACGCTGATCATCCTGACCACCAATGTCGGCGCCGACGTGATCATGGAACTCGCCTCAGATGCTGCCTACCGTGAGCATCCCGAGGATTTTGCGCTGGCCCTGCGTCCGGAGTTGCTGAAAGTGTTTCCGGCGGCACTGCTGGGACGTATCGTCTCCATTCCGTATTTCCCGCTGTCGCCGACCATGCTGGAAGGTATCGTTAGACTGCAGCTCGATCGGATCGGACGGCGCATTCGCGACAACCACGACGCGTTATTTGCCTATGATCAGGCTGTCGTCGATCACATCGTGGCCAAATGCGACGATCCCGATTCCGGCGGGCGCATGATCGATAACATTATCACCAACACGCTGCTGCCGTCGCTGTCGCGTGAATTCCTGAAACGCTCGCTGGCAAAGCAACCGACGACGCAGGCGAGCGTCGCTATAGGCGACGGCGATTTCGTGCTCGCATGCAACTGAAATCGCCGCCTCGCTGCCGTGCGGTAGCGATGAGCGACCTTCCGCGCTCAGGTTTGCTTGCGTACCTTGCAGGACGCCTTGGTCATATCCGGGTTCTTTAGCGGGGATCCGGTGACCGACGACTCGCCGGCAAACCAGTATTTCTGCTTGTTTGATCCGACCGTGCGGGCAGGGCTGTTGTAGTCCCACTCTTTGCTGCTTCCGTCCGCCTTGATAAGCTTACAGCTCGCCGTGCAGTCCATGCTGGTGGCATTTTTGTTGGTGGCGACGATGTTGAAGCCGCTGTCGTTGCTGCCGGAAAGCTCGCATGTGAAATCGACGCCGTTGTCCGATTTGGTCGAAGCGGCAGTGGCGGGCACGGTCAGCAGGAGAAGGGGAAGGATCGCGTAGCCTGTCTTCATGGTGGCCTCCTGAATGTTAAACGGATCGCAGCTGTTGCTAGTTTTTCGACGCACGATCGGAAGTTCTGGTTCAAGCGGTAAGTGGTAACCACCTGGCGCTGAAAGCGTGTTTGGCCATCGTGAACCGAACCGCACCGATGGGCGACTGATAGAAGCCATATCGAAGTGCGGGAACGTCGATGCGCAGTGATAGATGCAGGGCTAACGGCGCGTCATGGGGGGCGATATGGGCGCTGTCTGCGGTGCTTGCGCTGGTTGGCTCCCACGGCGGAGCGCGGGCCGAAGACACCGTCATCAAGCGCTTCACCAGCGGCGCCGGCCGCGATTCCGTCGGCATAATCGAGGCGCGCGAAGACGCGCCGATGGATAGCCCGCAGGCGATCTATGCCGGGGACGATGGCGGCCTCTATCTGCTCGATCAGGTCAACGGCCGCGTGCTGCGTTTCGACCCCAAGGCGGCCAATGCGCAGATGCAGTCGCTCGAATTGCCCCAGGAGGTGCGCCCGACCGATGTGGTGGTCCGGCGCGGCAATGTCTATGTCTGGGATGGCACACCGCAGGCGCTGCAAGCGGGCGGGCGGGCGGATGATCCCGTACGTGAATTGACGCGCACACGCGCCGCCGAGCAGCCCGATGATGCCACCCTGTCGGCCTTCGCGCAAATGGGTTCGCAGACGCTCGGGAGTTCCGAACAGCTTCTCGGCGAACAGACGCGCGGTGTGCCGGTTGAGGTTAAACCCGCCCGTCAGGTGGTCTCCTCGCGTGGCCGCGGTAGCGTGTTTGCCGATGTCTCTACGGCCAACAAGCCGGACTCCGCCACGATCGAAGTGCGTGAACAGACCACTAACGATCTCGTTGCGCGGTTGAAGATCAGGGTGCGGGATCGCCTCGGTCTCGTGGAGTTTCTCGAGATCGACAATGCCGGCCGCATGTTCGTTTTGACCGAGAACATTCCCACTAATTCGCAGCGCCCGGCCTCCGCTTTCGTCGTGCGTTTCTCGGCACGGGGCGTTCAGGAAAGCGTCTATGACATTCCGCTGGAGGAAAGCGTCGCGCTTTCGCGCCGCTTTATCGCGATCTCCGCCGAAGGCGATGTCTATTTTTTGCGAACGCGCAATGCCGGAGTCGATTTGATCGGTGTCGGCGTCCGGCCGATCCGCGCCAGCGACCTGATCGACAATCCTAACCGGCCGCGCCGCAAGGACGCGGTGGTGGGCAAGGCCCCGATCGCAGCCGTGCGGCCGCTGACACGCCGGCAGGTGATCGAGACAGCCGTGGCTTTCGAGAGCCTGCAGTGGCGGGTGACGCCGTTGGCCTATGGCCTCGATCCCGACAACGCCTGTTCGGGTCTGAACCGCACGCGTCGCCCCTGGTATCTGGCGGGCAAGGTCAACGCGGATGTGCGCGGCGTGCCCTATTGCTGGGGATGCCATGGCTCGCTGAACCAGTTCCGCGCCAACATCGCAAACGGCACGATGGCCGGCAATGTCTGCACGCACAATAGTCCACGACCGGACGTGACGGGCGTCGATTGTTCAGCTTTTGTCAGCGCGACATGGGGGTTGGCCACGCATTTCACTACCATGGCGATCCCGTCGATCACCAAGGAACTCGGCAACGCATGGGAACTGCAGCCTGGGGATGCGCTGAACAAGCCAGGATCGCATGTGATGCTGTTCATGCGCTTTACACCTGACCGGAAGGTGGAAGTGATGGAATCCTCCACCGGTGGCTGCAACGGCCGAGTGTGCCGGAACGTCTATCCGCTGTCATCGCTGTTGGCGCGCGGCTATCGACCGGTCCGTTTTCGCATGCTTGATAATCCGCAGGTCGCCGATATCAGCCCGGCCGAAGTGACATCGGTGCAAGACAAGGCGAAGGTCTCCGAGAGCAATGCATCGCGTGGCCGCCGCACAGAGCGCGCATCGACGCGACAGAACCGGCATCGGGATCAGGATTGAGCGATGTGATGAGGCGCTTGTGGACAAAATTCATGGTGCAACCGATCGCCGTTGTTGCGATGGCGATCGGTCTGGTCGGGGCATCATGCCCGGCGTTTTCTGAGCAGGCCGAGTCCATTCGCGCGGCGACTGGCGGCGAGGTTCGCGCGCTGGTCATCGGCATCGACAACTACAGGTCCGCGCCGCAGTTAAAAGGTGCTGTGGCCGATGCGGTAGACTTAGAAGCCACTTTGCGGCGCAGCGGCGCAAAGGACGTGACGCTGCTCGTCAATGCCGCATCGGATAGACAATCCGTCATGTCTGCGTTCGATGAACTCCTGGCCCGAACGCGACCCGATGATCTCGTGGTCCTGTCCATCGCCGGGCACGGTGTCCAGGAGCCCGAACATTTCAAGGGCTCGCAGCCCGACGGCATGGACGATGTCTTCATTCTCGCCGGCTTCGATCCAGGCACCGCGGCCGGCAGCGAGCAGCGTATCCTTGGCTCCGAATTCAATCACCTCATTCGTCAGTTCGAGGCTAAGGGCGCGCGCGTGCTGTTCATCGCGGACGCCTGTCATGGCGGGGGCCTTACGCGGGAGATCGATCCGCGTGCCGCCGGGATGAGTTATCGGCGGGCACCGCCGTATAAGCTGACGGATGACCGCCTCACGCCGCTATCGACGGCTAAGGATGCCTATTCCGGCGACGCCAATTTCCAGCAAGCTGCCGTGCTCGCGGCGGTGGACCGCCAGTCCAAATCGCCTGAGGTGCAGGTGCCAGGCATTCCCGGGCTGCGCGGTGCACTCAGCTATGCCGTGGCGCGGGCGTTCGAGGGCGCGGCTGACGAGAACAATGACGGTCGGGTCACGCTCGGTGAATTGTTCAGCTATGTCCGCCAGGTTGCCTATCAGCTCTCCGATCAGCGACAGCATGTGATCGCTGCAGCGCCGGCAAGGCCGGACGCGGCCGATACTGTTGTCTACGCGCGGACCCGTGCTGTCATCATGCTCGACGGTCCATCTGATCCGCGGCCGGCGGCACAGGTCAGTCAGGCACCTGCCACACCGGCGAGGCCTGCCGCAGTGACTCCGCTCGACACGGTCAAGGTCGCTGTACTCGGCAATCAGAAGGACGCACTTAAAGATGTTGAGCCCCGTGAGGCGCGATTCGATGCGGTCGCAACGGCCGACAATCCAGATCTGGTCTGGGATCCAATTTCGCTCGAGGTCATTGCAAGCGGCGACGTAGTCGCCCGCGAGATCAACCGCACCGATCTGCCCAGCGTGATCGACCGCCTGGCCGCCGTAAAAGGTTTCAAGCGGTTGGCGACCAAGGCGCCGCAAGCCGTCAGCGTACTCCCGAACGACAAACTTCACCGTCGAGACGCGCATGTCGATATCCAGGTGTCCGGCGTGGCGTTCCGATCCCTGCTGCTGTTCAACATCGCCGGTGACGGCACGGTGCAGTCGCTCTATCCGATCGGCTCAGATGCGCCTGTCATTGCGACACCCGACTACAAGTTTTCGGTGATGGTCAAGGAGCCATTTGGCGCTGATCTGGTGGTTGCGATCACCTCTGCGCAGCGGCTGAGCGATCTTGAGCAGATCATCAAGAAGATGAGCCAGAAGCGGAACGCTGTCGAAGTCTACAAGCTGATCGAGCGTTATGCGCCGTCCGATGCGCGCATCGGCGCAACAAGTCTCTATACTGCGCCATAGCAGGGAAGTGCCTGGTGATCAAGCCGTACGCAGCGTCCTTACTTTTCGCAGCATTGATAACTGTCCCCTGCGTCGCCGACGCATTGGCGCAGAGCCCGGCTGCATCATCCACCGACGATGTCCCGCGAGAGCGGTCGGTCAGGATCGTTCCGGATGCGCCGGATAATGTCACTGCTGCGGCGGATCCACCCGTGTCACTCGCGCGGCTCGACACGATGAATGCCGGCCTCAAGATTGACAATACTGCCGGCCTGTCCTTGGATCTTGTTCCAAGCGGCGAAGTCGTCGCCGGTTCGCGGATCGGCTTTCGCATCACGACAAAACAACAAGGCTATCTAATCCTTCTGGATATTGACCCCGCTGGTCGCCTGAAGCAGATATTCCCGGTCATCGCGACCGAGACGGCGCCTGCCACGTCAGGCGAGGCCTCAAGCCTGATCAAGCCAGGCAAGCCGATGGTGATACCGCAACTCGGCGGTCCCTATGCGGCGTTTGAATTCGTTGCGGAGCCGCCGTCCGGCGTCGCCATGGTGGTGGCGCTGCTCAGCGACCGGCCGGTACAGGTGGTCGATCTGCCCGATACGCCGCCGCCGGCCTTCGCGCCGAACGATACCCTAAAGTACGTGCGCGACCAGACGCTCACGCTGATCGTGCCCGGCAAGAAAGATAATCAGTGGGAAAAGCCGCGTTGGTCGTTCGATGGCAAGGCCTATTTGATCAGATGAAGTGAACGATCCTTTGGATCGTCGCTCACTTGTCCGTGAGCGATTTCAATGCAGACTTAGGCAAGACATTTTCGAGCACGCTCATGAAGTCCTTCTCGGCGAGCGCCCGTCCACGCTCGCACAGCATGGGCACCGGGCTGGAAGGTTCCGATTGCCGGAAATAGCGTTGCACGGCGTCCAGCAGCGACAGGGCCTCGGCACGTCTCGTGATCCGAAAGCGCGTCTCCGGTGTGGCAGATGCTGCTCCATCCGATATGTGCGCGAACTCCTGCACGGACGAGATAATCGGTGGAGCCGTTGCGAGCCTGCTCAGCGGCAGATCGAAAAAATGATCGGTGCCGATCCGGAACGCGGCTTTGTCTACCTCCGACGGCACCAGAACGGTTACGATTTCGGCGAAGGATTTTCCGATGAGTGCATAGGCCTGCCGAACCAGCGGCAGGGTGGGACTCGATGGCTCCGAAGTCGCGTAATATTCTGCGATCTCAATCAGCGCCTGCTTGGCGGTGAAGAGCGACGTGATCGATGCGGACCCCTGTTGTGGCGGGCCGTCATAGGCCTCTGGCGCATCAGTTGCGTCGATCTCCGGTAATATTGACGCCGGTGCGCTTGCAGCATGGGGATCGATGAACGATCGTATGTTGCCGACGAGCACGCGAAGCAAGTCGAGATCGACGGACTGGCCGTGACCAGCAAATGCAGCCTTGATGCGATCTAGCGAATCCGCGAGCAGCGAAAGCGTCTGACGCAATGGGTCGATACTGTCAGCGTCGGCGGTAGCCACCGCTTCCCCCAACGCGGTGGCGGATGTGGCCGTTTCGCCGTCGCGGGCCTTGATCTCGCCGGTCGCAATCATCCAGGCACGATAGCTGATCGTGCCTGCGCGCCGGCCTTCGAGTAGCGGTGTATACTGCAGCGGGAAAATGACGGTCGATAGCGTGAGCGATGCGACGGTGGTCGATCGCGCGGTATCGCCGTGATGCAGCGGACGTGGATGAACGTTATCCCAGAAATCGTTCAGCCAATACGCCATGGCTGCGATCGTGTTCGCAAAACCTGCCAGTCCCCTGTTGAGGATGAAGATGCGCGCGCGGATGGCAAACAGCCGGATATCGCGGCTGCGCGCCAGCAGTGCGTCCACGGCAGCCAGTTGGCTGGCGAAGTCGATCGATGACGGATCGAATGGCCGTCCGTCTTCGGGCGAGAAGAAGGACGTCGGCAAGATGCCTTCGACCTCCGCGAGGAAATTGAGGTAGTCGGTGTCACCCGTCACGTCGAGATCAGGTCCGCAGGGATCGCTATCCGATATCGGCGCGCATAGAATCGCAAGTGCGGGATCGATCGCCGGCTGCGGCGGTTCCTGGGGGAAGTCTGCGGCGTCTGATCGGTCGGACTGCATAGCAGGATATTACATTGTCGCTCGTGACAAGAACAGGCGTTGCACGTCGAAACCGTGTGAGGTCGTCGTCAGGCGCTGCTGACTCGTAGAGAGAGTTAAAGCTTTACGACAGCACCGCGCTTGATACGTTGATGTCCGAACATATTCTGGAATCGCGGTGATAGAATGAGTGCGCGAATGTTCATTGCGGCAGCGGCTGCGTCACCGCTTGTCCTCTGTTGGGGAGGCTCTGACGCAGCGACGTTGGGTCTTGCGCGGTCCTATATCGTGACAGGAACGAGCGGCTATCTCTCCGAATGGGAATTGAACGGTAGGCTGTCCGCTACCCCAGACGGAAGTGGACAGGTACTGACCGGGCCGCTGGCCATGAAGCATAGGGGCCTGTGCAGTGCGAACGGACCGGAAGAGAAAGCCGCACAGATGCGCTTGAAGATCATCGCATCGCGCGCGCCATCCCGCGTCGATGGCGAGATCGCGATGAATGGCGCGACCTGCACCTTTAGCGGCTCAGTCTCCGGAGCGTTCACGGGATCGATGAATTGTCCCGATGCCAAAGGCGTGCCACTCACCTTTTCCATGCAATAGTGTCGCTCGGACACCCCCGGCATCGCCGCGCGACACGGTGTTTGGTGCGGCTTTCAGTTGGCGACGCTCTCACGCAGTCGCGTTACCTGCGTGCGCAGCCGCTGACAGCGAAGTTCCTGTTCGAATTTTACGATATCTGCGAGCACTGGACCCGAGCGCAAACGCGCGAGCCGCTCCTCGTCACGTTTGCATGACTCGTTGACAGAGGCTGACGACGGGGCAGCGGCTTGAGAAGGCGGCGGCGTGGGCGAGGACTGTTGGCTAACATCTGAACTCACCGGCGCGGTGGTCACGACCGGCTGCGGGATCCCTGCCGGACCGTTCTCCGCTTTCACGGTTTCAACAGCTATGCTCTCCCGCAATCGCATCACCTGCGGCCGCAGTCTTTCGCAGGCGAGTTCACGCTCGAATCGGACGACGTCGTCACGGATCTGGCCGGCGCGCAATCGTGCCAGGCGCTCTTCGTCGCGTTTGCAGATCTGATCCTGAGAGACGACGGAGGGGGACGGCGCGGCGACGGCCGGAGCAGGACCAGCGTTGAGACTGGCCTGCTTCTGTCCTGGCGTCGGAGCCTTTGTCTTGAGATCCTGAATCAGAACACGTTCGGATTTCTGCTGATCCTGCGCAGCAAGCCGTGCGCGCTCGTCCTCTGCGAGACGCGCTTGGGCGGAAGTCATTTCTGCGGATTTATCCGCAACTGCCGTATCAGGTTGTTTCCCCAGTTGTTCGATGATTTGAATTCGGTACTGCGCGTCTGACGCGCGTGGCGACAGTGGGAACTGGGCGATGAAGTTGCGGAACGCCGTCGGGTCCAGCGAATCCTTGATCTGGTCCCAAGCCGGTTTGTCCTTTTGGTTCATGTAGTACTCGCCGATCAACGAGACATAGGTCTCCGGGCGCTGCCGGCCGTTTGTCTTCTCGTTCACGTCAGCGGCGACGCGGCGGAACATGCTGCCGATTTCGAGGCCAGGCTCCTTCAGCCGTCGCAGCAGCGCGCTGGTGAACGGGCTGTTGCGGCCGGAGCCGTCGGCCGCAACATCGTCAGCTGCGGTTGAATAGGCCACCACCATGCCCAGCGCCTTGTCGATGCGAGCAAGACCACGCGTTGAGTCGATGCTGCGCGACATGCCTGCCATCTTGCGCCGGAGATTATCGACCACGGGATTGTTGCGGCACGCATCGAGAATGATGATCTTGACGCCGTCGGCACGTTCCAGCGCGGCGCGAACATCATCGAGCATCACCATCTGGTAGCGCAGGCTGACTTCGTCTTCGATTTCTCCGTCGATCGGCATCAGGTAATTGCGTCCCTGATATTGAAGCGCGTGACCTGCATAATAGAACAAAGCGGCGTCGGCGCCGGTCGCCGTGCGCGCAAATTGGGTCATGGCGATGTCGAAAGACCTCTTGTCGGCCTCCACCGTCAGTGTCACATCGAAATCCAGCGAGCGCAGCAACGTGGCAACGTCTTCGGCATCATTTTTGGGGTTGGATAGAATGAGGCTCGGGTTCTTGTAATGCGCATTGCCGACGACAAGTGCGACCTTCCGCTCCGCCTGGGCCGGAGCGGGTGCTATCGTCACGCAGATGATGCTGCACAGGGCAATGACCCATGTCAGCAGAGAGTCACTCATAATATCTCCAGCGACGGCGTTGCTTCGGGCGAGGGGGCGTCGGCCGGCGCCCGCTCGCCGTCACAGTGATCTTGATGGGCTTGGAATAGATCGGCGGTTCATGCGGAATATGGTTCTCGTCGCCGAGCAGGAGCTGCAACGTATGTTCTCCCGGCGGCAGCGTTAACTGCGCTTCGGTCTGCCCCGCGCCGAAATGCAGATGGTTAAAGTCCGTCGGAATTGGCTGGTCCAGCGGCGGAAGCGACGCGTCGATCAGCAGGTGATGATGGCCGGTATTCGCCTTTTCGATGCCCGCAGGCGCAATTCCCATATTTATCAGTCCGAACCGTACCACAGGCGTACGGGACACGTAGGAACCGTCTGTCGGATAGACGAAATACACTTTGGCGTTCGGCGCCGATGTATGGCGGCGTGTGCCACCCGAACTCGTGCTCGCCGCTGGTGCGGTGGGCTGCGATGCGGTCGTCGCGCCTGTCTCGCTGACGGTGATGCGAATGCGATCCGACATGACCGGCGGCGAATGCGGCACGTGGCTGTGGTCGCCCATGATGAGCTGCAACGTGTGCGCGCCCGGAGGCAGGGTCACTTCGGCTTCGGTTTGGCCGTTGCCGAAGTGAAGATGATTGAAGTCGCTGGGAATCGGTTCGTTCAGCGGTGGCAGGTCGGTATCGATCAACAGATGATGATGGCCGGAGTTCTGCCGTTCCATCCCCGAAGGAGCGAGCCCCATGCCACGTAGTCCGAAGTGAATGATCGTTTTCGGCGAGATCGTCGCGCCATCTTTGATATCGATGAAGTAGACGGAGGCGCCTGCGGGCGAGGCTGTCGGGCCACCGGCTGGCCTTGTCTGCGCGATGGACATAGCGGGGTGAGCGAGGCTGACGACAAAACCAATTACTGCAAGCCTGAATGTTGTCGATAGCACGACATCTCTCCTTGCGAGCCGCATTCCGAAGGCGATCCAAAGCACATTCCAGGGTGTTGCCTTGTTGTGACCCTGTGCATGCACCGGCAGTTCACCAGGCCGCACGCTGCCGTATCATCTGTCGGTTCCTGTGCCGATCAAGGTTCAAATATATAAGGTGCTGTCTGATCTTAGCAATGAGACGCCGCGTTGCGTCCCGGTGCACATCAGAGCACAATGGATAAGTCATGCGATGTTGTAGATCGTATGCGAAGTGCTTCGTTGTGCGACGCAGCGAATATGCACTTTCGCGCATATGCACATCGGTGACGCTGTGGTAAACGCGTGTTTGGAATCCTATTGATGCGGACAGAGACAAGATGAATTGGCGTCGGACGCTTGTCGGTGTTTGTGCTGGTACCATGGCTGCCTTCTGGTCCGTCGCCTCTCAGAGTCAGTCGAGTTTGACGCCGTCGTCTCCGCAGCGACCATCGGCACCTGCCACGGCGCCTGTAATCCCAGCGCCCGCTGCGTCCGCAACGCCCGAGCCCGGCGAGATTTTTCGAGATTGCGCCGATTGCGCCGAGATGGTGGTGGTACCGGCCGGCGAATTCAAAATGGGTTCCGATGAGACAATTTATGAAAAGCCTTCGCATCGGGTGGTAATTGCAGAGGACTTCGCCATTGGCCGGCGCGAAGTGACGTTCGAGGAATGGGATCTCTGTGTCACGGCCGGCGGCTGCAGATACCGGCCGGACGACCGAGGCTGGGGACGCGGCACTCGCCCGGTGATAGATGTTAGCTGGGACGATGCGCAAAGCTTCGTCGCTTGGTTGTCGCAGAAGACCGGGAAAAAGTATCGGCTGCCGAGCGAGGCGGAATGGGAATATGCCGCGCGCGCTGGAACCGAGACAGCGTTCTGGTGGGGACGGGCGCTCGTTAAGGGCACCGCAAATTGCGAGGATTGCGGCGATGCGCCGTTGCGCAGGTCGACGCCGGCGCAATCGTTCAGGCCGAACGGCTTCGGTCTGTTCGACGTGGCCGGCAATGCGGCCGAGTGGGTGCAGGATTGTTGGAACGACACCTACAAGGGTGCGCCGAGCAACGGGGCCGCCTGGTCGACCGGCCAGTGTCAGCAGCGCGGGCTCCGCGGCGGTTCGTTTGCCGCCAAGGCGGCGTACGCCCGCTCGGCCGCGCGATTTCGCTACGATCAAGACGTGCGCTACTACACCAATGGATTCAGGATCGCGCGCGATCTCCGCTAACGCTGCAGCGTTGGAATTTCGCGTTTTTGAAGATGAACTATCGCGCATTGCGTGATCGCACCCAATCAATTTGAGTGCGCGATGAACCTGCTGCGATTTCGCGACACTTATACCGGAGAGAGGGCATGTGCGGAGCGTTGCACCGCATGGCGCCTGGACCGGCCACCGCGTCATGCGAGCAGGCCGACAATCTCGTTGGTGATCGCTGGAAAGTGAAATCGTATGGCCGCCAATCTCAGCCAGTCGGAACGCGTGGCGGAACTAAAAACGCCCCTCGGCAAAGACGTGCTGGTGTTGACGCGGGTGGAGGGCCACGAAGCTCTTGGCGAGATGTTTCAGTTCACCATCGAGGCGTTAAGCGAGCAGGAGAACATCGACTTCGACAAGGCTCTTGGGCAGGTTTGCTCGCTGAAGCTGAAAGTTTATGACAAAAAGGATCGCTTTTATAGCGGCGTCCTCACTGAGGCCCATTGGATTGGCAAGGTCGAGGATCAATTCTTCTATCGCTTGACGGTGCGTCCTTGGCTGTGGTTGCTGGGGCACAGGGCCGACTGCCGGATTTTTCTGGACAAGGACGTCCGCGACATCATCCGCGAGGTCTTCACCAAGAGCGGCTTTAACGATTTCGAGTTTAGGACCAACGGGGAATACGAGAAGATCCCCTATTGCGTGCAGTATCGCGAGACCGATCTCGCTTTTGTCTGCCGGCTGATGGAACTCTACGGCATCTATTATTTCTTCGAGCATTCCGACCAGAAACACCTGATGGTACTCGCGGACTCCCATTCGTCGCACAAGGCGGTGGCCGATCTGCCGAAAGTGCCGTTCCTGCCGATGACGGAGGCAGAGCTGCGGACCGAACAGCACGTCAATGGCTGGGTATCGGCACGCCGCTTTCAGACCGGCAAGATCCAGTTCAACGACTACGATTATCTCAAGCCGCCAAAAAATCTCCTCGCGCCGCAGGAGGCGTCGGAAAACTACCAGCACAGCAAATTCGAGGTCTATGACTTCCCCGGCGGCTATACCGAGGTAGAGCAGGGCAAGAAGCTTGCCCGGTTTCGTCTCGAGGCTGAACAGGCCGCCGATCATCGCCGCGTGGTCCAGGGCGATGCAGCCTCGCTTCATCCCGGCGGTCTCGTGACCGTGGAGAAGCATCCGACCAAGGCGGAGAACCGAGAATATCTGATCGTTCGAGCTCGCCACGTGTTCACTGCGCATCATTACCGCTCGGTTGACCCGAAGGTGGCCGATACCGCCCCCGGTGCCGAGAAGCGCAGGAAGGAACAGATCTATCATGGCGAATACGAATTCCAGCCGAGCGACCGGCCGTTCCGCATGCTGCCGATAACGCCGAAGCCGCGCATCCACGGCATCCAGACGGCGAAAGTGGTCGGCAAGAAGGGCGAGGAGAACGAGGAGATCAGCACTGACGAACATGGGCGGATCTGGGTGAAGTTCTTCTGGGACCGCGAGCCACAGCTCACCTGTCCGATCCGCATCGCGCAGGTCTGGGCCAGCAAGAAGTGGGGCGGCATCTTCATCCCGCGCGTTGGTATGGAAGTCGTCGTCGAGTTTCTGGACGGCGATCCGGATCGGCCGCTTGTGGTCGGCAGCGTCTATAACGGCGACAACAAGGTTCCCTACGATCTTCCGGACAACAAAACCGTTGCAGGCTGGAAATCGGACTCCACGAAGGGCGGTAACGGCTACAACGAGTTCGCCTTCGAAGACAAGAAGAACGCGGAAGACATCCGGCTGCATGCGCAGCGCGACAATACGATCACGATCTGCCATGCGCAAAAGCAGACCATCGGTGAGGCGTTCACGCCGCCCAAGGGCAAGCCATCCCGCGACACCACGCTGAAGAACGGCGACGATCAGCTCAGGATCAGTTTCGGCGACCAGAAGGTGACGATTCCGATGGGCAGCCAGAAGACCAACGCGATGATCACGATCTCCCATACGGTCGGCCTGACGTCGGTAACATTGACCCCGGCTGCAAAGCAGGTCGAGGCGCCGGTCATCAATCACGTGTCCCAGACCATCAGCAATTATACAGCCGGCGCGACAATCACGCTGACGGCGCCGATGATCAATTTAAACGGTATGGTGTTGATAAACGGGATGGTGCCCGTTGTCATTCCGGTTTGATCCCGGTGCTGCGCGTGTACGGTCAAACGGCGACGGATCAATTAGCAGAGGATCAGAGACTTCAGTCCGAGGCATTCATGCCGCATCTCCGTTTCGCCACTGCCCAGTCCCTGTTCGAAGCGTTCCCCGAGCTGGCGAACAAAGCAACGGTCGCGCCGGGCAATGAATTGCCGATCCCGTATCTCGTCAGGCTGTCAGCGCAGGGCAAGTTCGACGAGGCCGTTGCGTTCTGTGCCCACTTGTTGCCCCGCCGCGAGGCGGTGTGGTGGGCCTGCGGGAGTGTTCGAGCATTTCTTGGCGCCGGGCTGCGCGCCGCGTCGCCGGCTCTCACTGCGGCGGAGATATGGGCTCACGAGCCGACGACGGATCATCGCGCGAGCGCGCTCCGCATAGGCCAGCAGAGCGACGATGCGGACCCTTTGACCTGGCTCGCATTGAGCGCAGGATGGTCAGGCGGCGCACTTGGACCGAACCCGCACAACACCGTGCCGGTGCCGGTCTATCTGACGGCGCGCGCTGCGCGCATCGCAATCTTTCTGAGCGCGCGATATCTCGCGACGGCCGATCAGGCCGAACGGCAGGGCGCCTGCATAGCTGAAGGGATTAGGCTCGCGGATCCCGATGACGACACTCGTCAGGGCGGACGGGTGGTCGGGCTCCATCAAGGCGGCAGGATGGGTCTGCGAGACCGCTAGGGATCCGGTTGCGTGTTGGCGATTTGCTGAACTGGTGATGGGAACGTGTCTATCGTGCTGGCGCTGAAGATACAGAATGAGACGACGTTACCGGACGGAGGTCCATTGGGGATCACCATTGACGGAACGCGCGGCATCGATATCGGGCGCGATCAGCATCTCGACTGGACGCTGCCAGACCCAAGCAGATTCATCTCCGGACGGCATTGCGAGATCCGCTGGCACGACAACGCTTACTGGCTGCACGATGTATCGACCAACGGCACCTTCCTCGACGGCGACGATCGGCGCCTGAAGGCACCCCACAAGTTACGGGATGGCGATCGCTTCTCGATCGGCCACTACATCATACTGGCCAATGTCAGCGAGACGACTGCGCGGGTGCAGTCACCGGAGGCATCGATGGTGGGGGCATCGGCAGCTTATAGTAATCTTTGGGATCCCGTCGGTGATGTCGCGCCGCCGATCGATCCGCGGCGCCTCAAGGCGGCGCGCGATCTACAGCCGGTGAAGCCGGATTTCCTCGACTGGGCCATCGACTTGCCATCGTCAGCGCAGTATCCGACGGCTGTGCGCGCCGATACGCTGACGCGAGAAAGCGTGCGGGCCGACGATCCGGCCGATGCCTGGACCAAAGGGTTGGCGAAGGCAGCCGCGCCGGTACCTGTCGGCGAGCCTCCGCCTGCGCCGACGCCGCGACGGCCGTTATGGGTGACAGGAGAGCCGGAAGGGCCGTGGGCCGCGCCCACCACGCCGTCTCAGACCACGTCGCACGTGCAGCAGGACGACCGCGGCGGCGGCAAGAGCGCCGATGGCGGCAACGCGCGCACGGTTCTTGGCTTGATCGCGCAGGGCGCGGGTCTCTCAAGCGACGCATTTGCAATGCGCGATCCGGCCGAGTGTGCGCAGGAGCTCGGAGTGCTCATCCGGCTCATGCTCGAGAACACACGCGCGCTGCTCGAAGGACGGCTGCAGGCCAAACGGTTCGCACGCAGTTCGAACCAAACATCGGTACAGGCGCTGGACAACAACCCGCTGAAATTCGCGCCGACGGTCGATGAAGCGATGCGCATCATGTTTGGGCCGCCGACGCGCAGCTATCTCGACGCCCGCAACGCGGTGACGCGCAGTTTCGATGATCTAAAGTCGCACCAGATCAAGACGTTCTCCGCCATGCAACACGCGCTCAAGCGATTGCTGCAGGAGTTCGACCCGGAGGTGATCGCGCAGGAGGCGGCCCCTGGCGGCCGGCTGGCGGGCGTTCTCGGCTCCGCAAAAGCCAAGGCGTGGGACGTCTATGCCGCGCGCTGGCAGGCGCACACCCATAGCGACGAGGACGGCATGCTGAATGCGTATATGCGCTACTTCGCCGAATATTACGATCGAGACGACAATGCAAACTAGTTCAAAGCGTTGTACGCGCGGCCCGTCCGGGTGCCGGCAGCGATGGCTTCCAACGGACGTGGCGCCCTGATGTCGTGGTACACCAAAGTAGCCTGGACCGAGGGCCTGTTTCTCCGGCCGCATCATTTCCAGCAGAATGACCGCTATCACGAGCATCTGCTCGAGTCCCGCGTGCACTATGCGACTCCTTATCCGTGGGGCTTCACGGTGCTGGAGATCGATCGCGACCTGGCGCAGCAGAACAAGTTCGCGTTGCGCCGCGCAGTCGGGGTCATGCCCGACGGAACGCCGTTCGATATTCCTGCCGACGGTCCGCTGCCGGTGCCGATCGTGGTACCCGACAGCGCGGCGCAGTTGACGGTCTGGCTATCGCTGCCGATGGCGTCGCCCAATATGCGCGAGGCAGACGATCGCGAATCGGAGAGCGCCACGCGCTATGTGACCGATACCGAGGCGTTCATCGACTCCACATCCGCGCTGCGGGTTGAAGAGGAAGTGGATATCGCGTTTCCGCGCCTAACGCTCGAACTCCGCAAGACGGCCAAGCCCGGCTATGTCAGTCTCGGTATCGCGCGCGTTCTGGAAGTGCGCGATCGCCAGATCGTGTTTGATGAGAAATTCGTGCCGCCCGTACTTCTCTGCAGTGCGCATCCCACGGTCAATGGCTGGATCGATCGTGTCGTCGGTTGGATCGACAACAAGCTCGAAGAGCTGGCGCGCTATGCAGCCGATCCGACGGCGGGCGGCGGCTTGCAGAGTGTCGACTACTTCGTTCTGCAACTCCTGAATCGGCATATTGCGGTTCTGAAGCATTTCCGCTCTTCGGGCTATATGCATCCGGAGCGGCTGTTCGAGGAGTTTTTGCGGCTAGTCGGTGAACTGGCCACCTTCGCGACACCCGAACGTCGGGCGCGCGATTATCCGATTTATAACCAGGACGACCTTGAAAATGTTTTCGGGCCGGTGATGCGTGACCTGCAGGACTTCCTCAGCGTGCGCCTCGGTCGGCGCGCGATCCGCCTGGAGATCATCGAGCGCGCGCAGAATGCTTTCATCTCCACGATTCGTGATCGCACCCTGTTCCGGGATGCGACACTGGTGCTGGAAGTCGCGGCGCGCCGGCCGCTCAGCGAGATCCAGAACCAGTTCCCGCAACTGTTCAAGGTTGGCCCCAACACCAAGATGAACGAGATCGTCCACACGCATCTGCCAGGCGTGCAGCTCATTCATCTGCCGACGCCGCCGCCGCAGATTCGCGCCATTACCGACCACGTCTATTTCTTTCTCGATCGGAAGTCGCCGCTGTGGCCAGAATTCTCGGTGGCCAGTTCGATCGGAATGCATTTCTCGGGTGACTGGCCCGAGCTCGAGCTTGAACTCTGGGCGGTATTGGAAGATCGCCGATGACCGACAAGCTGCCACCGCGGGCGCCACTTGGCGCCCCAGGAGAACGGACGGTCATTCGTCCGAACCCTGGCGGGCGGCGTCCTGTCGAGCCCGCTGGCGGATCGTCTCCAACGCCGATCGACCCGTTCGGGTCGCGCCTGGCGCCGCAACCAGCCGCGCCGCCATCGACGCCCTATGCGCCGCCATCGACACCCGGCAATGCCAATCAGGACGAATGGATCGTCAGTCATGACCAGGCGCCTCAGCCTACGGCGCAGGCAGGCGCGCCGGAGATCTCCGTCGATGACCTCGTTGCACCCAACGAAAATCCGATCCTGCGCTCGGCCGGACCGCTGCTATTGCTGCTGGGACGCTTGCGCGTCGCACTCGCACGCGCCTCGTTTGCAAATCTGATGGAACTGGTCGCAGACGCGATCAAGTTCTTCGAAAAGGACATTCGCTCCGCCGGCATCACGGACGCACAGGCCAACACGGCGAAATATATCATCTGCGCCACGGCCGACGATATCGTTCAGAACATCCCAACCGACGATCGCCATGTCTGGACGCAATACAGCATGCTCAGTCGTTTCTTCGGTGAGCGAACCGGCGGCGTGCGCTTCTTCGACGAACTCAATCGCCTGAAGCAGGACCCGCTGCTGAATTACGATGTGCTTGAGCTGCAGCACACCTGCCTCGCGCTTGGCTTCCAAGGGGTGCATCGCACCTCGGCGGGCGGTGTTGCAACGCTGCAGCAGGTCCAGCGCGATCTCTATGAGACCCTGCGGCGGGTGCGGCCGAAAGCCTATCGCGAATTGTCGCCGCGTTGGCGAGGGCAGAATCTCGGGATGCGGGCGCGGCGTGCCATGCTGCCTTGGTGGGGCGTTACCGGTATCCTCGGCCTTGCGCTGTTCGGAATCTATTTCGTGTTGCTCTATTGGCTGAGCGGCACGGTCGATGTCGCAGCCAACGACATGGCCTCGCTGCTCGGGCGTGACAAGCTTTCGCTGGAGCGCAAGGCTGCGACCGTCGAGCTGCCGCCTGTCATTCCGCCCGCCGAGCCGGACAAGATCACCCAGATGCGGCGTATTTGTACGGCGCTCGCGCCCGAAGTCAGCTCCGACAAGATTGCTGTGGAGCAAACCGCAAACCAGATCGCGATCCGCATCGCGAACATCCTGCTGTTCGATTCCGGCTCGGCTACGGTGGTCGATCAGTTCAAGCCGATCGGTGCGCGCGTCGCGGAGACGCTCGACAAGGAGACCGGCTACATCAAGATCGTCGGCCACACGGACAATACGCCGATCAGCAGCAGTAACGTCCGCTTCCCCTCGAATTTCCAGCTTTCCGTCGAGCGAGCCAAAAGCGTCGCTGCGGTGTTGAGGCCGGCGCTGGCCAATGCCGACCGCCTCCAGACCGACGGCAAGGGCGAGACGGCGCCCATCGCCGACAACAGGACGCCGGATGGACGCGCCAGAAACCGCCGCGTCGAAGTGGTGATCGAACGCACGGACAGCGGCCCGGTGAGTGAACGCACATGCAACAGATAGTGCGACCGCAGCAAGCTGAGTTTCGAGGGCCGGTGGGATGATCAACGTCTCGGGCAAGGAAATCTTCCGCATCGTGCTGTTCGGTGTCGGCCTCGGGTCGATCGCCGCGCTCATCTATCTGGTCGGGCCGCTGATCTCGATTGGCGGTCATCGCCCGCTTGAGACCTATATCGGGCGCCAGATCGCTATCGTGGTCGTCACCGCACTCGTTGCAGCTGTGATGACCCTGCAATGGCGTCGGAAAAAGAAGGCAACGGCCAGGATTGCGGAAGGCATGGCGGCTGCGGATCAGCCGGAGGACGATACGCCGGTCCTCAAGGACAAGATGAAGGACGCGCTGGCCACGCTGAGGACGGCGAGCGGTGGCAAGCGCGATTACCTTTATGAGCTGCCATGGTATGTGCTGATCGGGCCGCCCGGATCCGGCAAGACCACGGCGCTGGTGAATTCGGGCCTGAAGTTTCCGCTGTCCGGGGGCGCAACGCCCGCAGCCATCGCCGGCGTCGGCGGCACACGCTATTGCGACTGGTGGTTCACCGAGGATGCGGTGCTGATCGACACAGCCGGCCGCTACACCACGCAGGATTCCAACGCCAAGGCCGACAAGCAGAGCTGGATCGGATTTCTCGATCTGCTGAAGAAGAACCGCCCGCGCCAGCCGATCAACGGCGTCATGGTGGCTGTCAGCCTGGAAGACCTGATGACGCTGCCGCCTGCGGAGATCGCGGCGCACGCCGATGCCATCCGTAGTCGCTTGCTGGAACTGCATGATCGGTTGAAGGTCGATTTCCCCGTCTATGCCGTGTTCACCAAGTCCGACCTGGTCGCCGGCTTCATGGAATATTTCGCCGGCCTCAACGATCAGGGTCGGCGTCAGGTCTGGGGCGCCACGTTCCAGACCGACGACAAGACGCGCAACCTCGTTGGCGAGGTGCCCGCGGAGTTCGACGCGCTGGTCGAGCGCCTCAATTACGATCTGACAGACCGATTGCAGGACGAACCGATCCCGAGCAGCCGCGTGCTGTTGTATGGCTTCCCGCCGCAGGTGGCGGGTCTCAAGCGGCAGGTGTTCGATTTCCTGAACCAGATCTTTGAGCCGACGCGCTACCATGCCAACGCGACGCTGCGTGGTTTCTATTTCACGTCCGGCACCCAGCAGGGCACGCCATTCGACCGGCTGATCGGCGCGTTGGCCAAGAGTTTCGGGGCCGAACAGGTTGGCGCGCAGGCCTATTCCGGACGTGGCAAAAGCTACTTCCTGGCCGACCTGATTCTCAGGGTCATCATCGGGGAAGCCGCCTGGGTTTCGACCGATCGCGCCGCCGTACGGCGCATGCGGATCATGAAGACGTTGGTCTATGGCGCTATCGCGCTGGTCACGATTGCAGCGGCAGGTGGCTGGTGGGAGAGTTACCGGCGTAACCGCGATCTGATTGCGAGCGCACAGACGGCGGTGGTGCAGTATGCCCAGCAGGCCGGCCCGTTCGCCACTGAGAAGACGATTGGCGATCGCGACTTTCACCGCGTGATGCCGCTGCTCCACAAGCTGCGGACGCTGCCCGCGGGCTTCTCCACGCATGATACGCCGACGCCGATAATGGCCACGCTCGGTCTGAGTCAACGCGAGCGGTTGCAGGCCTCGGCTGTGCAAATCTATCACGTAGGGCTGGAGCGACTGTTCCGCCCGCGGCTGATGTTCCGGCTCGAAGAGGTGCTCGACGCGAACAAGGCCAATCCCGGCTTCACCTACGAAGCGCTGAAGGTCTATCTCATGGTCGCCGGCGTCGAGCGCGCCGACCGCGAACTGGTGGTCAGCTGGATGCGCAATGACTGGAGCGAGAACCTGTATCAGGGCGCTTCCAATGCCGAAGGACGCAAAGCACTCGAAGGCGAGCTGGTTTCGATGTTCGATCTCGAAGATGGCGAAGCGCCGCTCGTCGAGCCCAACTGGGCGCTGGTGGAAGAATGCCGTCGCATTCTGGCGCGATTGAATATCGCCGACCGCGCCTATCAATTGCTCAAGTCGCAGGCGCGACAGGCGATTGCTCCGGACTGGATCGCGGCCCGTCACGGCGGCCCGGATTTTGCGACGGTCTTTGAATCGGCCAATGGCGACAATGTCGAGGGTATTCTGGTGCCCGGCTTCTTCACCTATGCCGGCTTCCAACGCGCTTTCATCGACAAGCTGCCGACCATCGTCGATCAGTTGCAGCGCGACAACTGGGTGCTCGGCGATGCCGGCAAGATCGTCGCGATCACCTCACAGTTCGATCGCCTGACCGTGGATCTGCTGGCGCTGTACGGCAAGGAGTTCTCTGCCGCGTGGAAGCAGAGCCTCGAGAAATTGCGGATGCGTCCGCTCAATGTCGGGAAACCGCGCTACGACGCGCTCAATGCAGCTGCAGCATCGACATCGCCGATCCGTTTGCTGCTGGAATCGATTCGCGACGAGACCGCACTGACGCGTGAGCGCAAGGACACAAAGGCGGCCACGGACAAGGCTGGCGATGCAAAGGCGCCGGCGCCCGCACTCCTCGGCATGCAGGCTGGGTCGGGCGTACCCGGCGCGACCATCGAGGCGGAGTTCAAGCCCTATCACCAAGTTGTCGAAGGCGAGGGGGGACGTCGCCAGATCGACACCATTATCGGCGATCTCACGCAGATCAACACCACGCTGCAGACCGTGGCGATGAACAGCTCGCAGGAGCAGCAGACCACCGGCGCTATCCGCGCCCAGATCGCGCAGTTCAAGACCGACGCATTGCGGATGCCGCCGCCCTTCAACACGATGCTGCTACAGGCGGCCAACGCGTTCGAGAACACCGTAGCGGACGACACCTACCGGCAGATCCGAGACGAGTTCCAGAAGTCGATCTTTGGCCCGTGTCAGGGCTTGGCAGCGGGTCGTTACCCGATGGACAGGGCTGCACGCAGTGAGATCGGTCTGGCGGATTTCGGCCGGCTGTTCGGCGGCAACGGATATTTCGATACGTTCTTCAAGAAATATCTCGAAGCCTATGCGGATACGTCACAGCGCGACTGGAAGTGGCGGCAGGATAATCCAGTCGCCAAGCTGATGTCGGTGGAAGCGATCCGCCAGTTCCAGCGCGCTGCGCGGATCAAGGATGCGTTCTTCCCTACCAACGGCAATGTGCCGATGGTCAGCCTCAACGTGACGCCGCCGGTGCTGCCGGATATGGGCCTCGTTGCCAAGCTTGAAGTCAACGGTATCGCGGTCGCCTCATCCAGTCAGCCCAATCCGCCGCCGGTGGCGGTGCAGTGGCCCGGTGCCGGCGGCAGAACTGCCGTATCGCTGGTGCAGGATCCGCCATTGCCCGGCGCCCAGCCGTCGGAGATTCCGGGCGGCACCGGGCAGTGGGCATTCTTCCGTCTGCTCGACAAGGCGTCGAAGACGCCGAAAGCCAACGGCATCACCGCAAGCTGGATCGTCGGCGGCCGCGAAGTGCCGTTCCAGATCGGCACCGGCACCGTCTTCAATCCGCTCCAACTCCCTGCTCTGGCCGAATTCAAGTGCCCAACGTCGCTGTGAGGGTCTGATGCAGTGCAGTCTGTACGGCAAGCTGCCGACGAAGCGGGACTTCATCGCCGCCGGCGTGCCGCGTGAATTTCTCGCCGTCTGGGAGCCTTGGCTGCAGGGAAGCGTCTCGGCGTCCCGCGTAACTCTGGGAGACCGGTGGCAAGCCGCGTTTCTGACCGCGCCGATCTGGCGCTTTTGGCTCGGCAGCGATCTCTGCGGTGTCGATGTGATTGGCGCCTTCATGCCGTCGCTCGATGGCGTCGGGCGCTATTTCCCACTCACGCTCATAGCCTGTGCCGATCCCGGCTTCGGCATCGCTCCGCCGGAAAGCGATGCGCAGGAAGCGTGGTTCACCGCGGCAGAAGCGCTGCTGATGTCGGCGCTCGATCACGACCGCACATTCGATGCCGTCATGGCGGATCTCGCCGACCTACCGGCTCCGATGCAGATCGCGCAGGACGAGACTTCGGGCGACTTCATCGGGGATGGCGATTCGCGGACAGGCGAGCCGGACTTCGCCGCGATTTTCGAAGCGCTTCGCAAGGGCGACCATGAAAGTATTTACGGCAGCGCCACATTCTGGTGGACGCTCGGCGGCGAAGGCTTCGCGCCTATGGCATTGTGCCGGCGGCGTATGCCCGACCCTTATCTGTTCCCTAGCATGTTGACTGGCAAACATCCTCAGTACGATCCAGTGGCAGGATGACGATGTCGAATGATTCATTATCCAGATTTGAATCGGGGGCCGCGACTCATGTCGGCCGGGTTCGCAAGCAGAACGAGGACAGTTACCTGATCTCGACGCGGTCGGGTGTCTGGGCCGTGGCCGACGGCATGGGCGGCCATGCGGCGGGCGATCTCGCCAGTCATATTGTCGTCGAGGAATTGGAGCGTATCACTGCGCCGGCTACCGCCGCGCAGTTGCTCGCCGATTGCGAGGAGCGGCTGGTCGCGGCCAACAGCAAGCTCAGGATGTTGGCCGATGCACGCGGCGGCGATCTGGTTGGGACCACGGTCGCCGTCCTGCTCGCATTCGACAGCGTGTTCGCCTGCGTCTGGTCGGGCGATAGCCGGATCTACCGGGTCCAAGCCGGTGGTATCGAACAACTTTCGGTCGATCACACCGAAGTGCAAGAATTGATGAACGAGGGGAAGCTGACAGCGGACGAAGCAAAGTCATGGCCGCGGCGGAACGTTATCACCCGCGCGATCGGCACCTACGAACAGCCGGAACTGGAGATGACGAACGGCACGCTGGCATCGGGCGATGTTTTTCTGATCTGCAGCGATGGTCTCACCAATCACGTCGCGGATCATGAGATGCTTGCGTTAGCCCAGTTGCACGCGCCGCAGGCCGCCTGCGACCATCTGATTGAGCTGACATTATTGCGCGGCGCGACCGACAACGTCACAGTGGTGGTAACCCGCTTTGGTCCGACCGCGGCCAATGCGCCGCAGTCCGCGCGCAGCAAGGTCTGGGGATCTGGGGGTGAGTGACATGTACGCACCAGCCCTGATGGCGCGGCTGCCGGCGGGCACGCAACTCAATGGCGTATTCGAAGTCGAGGCGCATATCGCCTCCGGCGGCATGGGCGAGATCTATCGTGGACGCGCCATCGAGACCGGCGACGTGGTGGCAATCAAGGTGATGCGTACCGACCTCGCTGACAATGCCATGGCGCTGGCGCTGTTCCGCAAGGAAGCATCGGCGCTTCACTACATTCATCACGATGCGATCGTTCGCTATTATATCTTCTCGCTGGATCCCGGGATCGGACGGCATTATCTCGCGATGGAGTTCGTCGATGGCCGTCCGCTGTCGGAAGTGATAAAATCCGGCGCGCTGTCGTTCAAGGACGTCTGCCTTCTGCAAGAGCGGCTCGCCAGCGGGCTCGATGCGGCGCATCGGCATGGCATAATCCATCGCGACCTGTCGCCCGACAATATTCTGATCGCCGATGATGACATCAGTCGCGCCAAGATCATTGATTTCGGAATCGCACGATCGACCCGCCCGGACAGCAGTACGATCATCGGTTCGGGCTTTGCAGGCAAGTACAACTACGTCTCGCCCGAGCAGCTCGGGCTATTCGGTGGTGAAGTGACCGCCAAGTCGGACATCTACAGCCTTGGTCTGCTGCTGTTCGAATGCCTGAATGGCAAGCCCCTCGATATGGGTGGCAGCCAGCTCGACGTGATCGAGAAGCGTCGCGTGGTGCCCGACCTGACGCCGATCGATGCTCGCTTCAGCCCGCTTATCGCGCAGATGCTGCAGCCGGATCCGAACGATCGGCCGGAGTCAATGGCTGCCGTTGCCGCATGGCGGCCGACGGCCGCGGCAGACAGGATCATGTCGCAGGTGCAAAACCGGCTGCGGCGCGGCGGCGAATCCAAACGGCGGCAATTGCGGATGGTTGCTGCAGCGGCCGGCCTTGTCGCGATCGGGGGGGCGGCCTTGGGCTATTACCTATCCTATGAGCCCTTTGGTGATGCGCCGGCCGAGGTCGCGTCGCCTGCGCCGGTACTCAATCCGGATAACGGTTCCGATGCACGGCTCGCCGAGGAGGCGCGTCGCGTTGCCGCCGACAATCAGGCACGGCAACGCGCGGAATTGGCGAGCCAGCCGGCTGTATCGGCAAAGCCTGCCGATCCGCAGCTCGCAGCGCCGGACCGGCCCTCCAGCGATCCGACTGATCGGATCAGACAATATGTGAATTCCTACGACGGCGGCGAGTGTTTCTTCGTGGCGCCGGTCGCGGTTGCCGACGGCAATACGATGCTCGAAGGGTACGGCGCGTCGGCCGCCCCGTTCTCGGTGCTTGATTACGATTTCAAGCGGATCCACAGATTCGAGGCGACAGTGGGATTCCATGCCGTGGCAGCTCCGCAATGCGCTGCCCTCAATTTTACGGCACGGCTGCGCAATCAACGCGGCACGCCGCCCAATCTCGACATCAGCGCCGGCAACTTGAAGAGCAGCGGTTACGTTACCGGTTCCGTCTCTGGCTTCGGAAGCGGGAACATCGACTTGCTGATGATCGATCATGAAGGAATCGTGCAGTCCCTGACGTCGCTGCTGCGCGGAAGTGGCGATACGCGCACTTTCACGCTCAACCTGCGACGCGCAGATGCCGGGCCGCCGAAACTCCAGCTCGTAATGGCGGTGACGACGGCGAGTACGCTGGCGGCGCTGCAGCCGGCGTCCTCTGCCACCACCGAGGTCGGGCCTGCCGATCGTGTGTTCCCGGCTGCACTGACCGAAGGTGTCCGCACCGGCCAACCGGTAAATGTCAGGATCAGGTCGTTCAACCTGGAGAAGTGACGGCCACGGAAACAAGCCACTGGAAATCGTGCGGGGCCGCTTGAACCTATCTGGTGCGTCTCGCGACACACGATGGGACGCTCATACCTCTAGCCCCAAGCCGACTGCCCCTGCAGTCCACCTTGAGACCAGCAAGTGATGCGCTCCGCAAGAGTATCGTCATCACTGGCAGAGATGCCGCGCGGTTCGGGAGAGTGGCAATGGCGAAGCAGAGCGGTCAGAAGTTCATCAAGCGAAACCGCCCACCGCGCGTCCACATCACCTACGAGGATCCGGGCAACGCCGAAGAGAAGATCGAGCTGCCCTTCGTAATGGGCGTGATGTCTGACCTCTCCGGTAACAATCCCGGCGCCGAGAAGGCCGATATCGACCAACGAAAATTCCTCGATATCGACATGGACAATATAGACAACCGCATGGCAGCGATCCAACCCGGTGTGAGTTTCCGCGTCGACAACAAGCTGACGGAAAATTCAAAAGAGAAACTAGGTGTCAATCTCCAATTCAATAAGATGGCGGATTTCGAGCCGGCGGCGCTTGCCCGGCAGGTGCCGGCTCTGGCCAAGCTGCTCGAAGCGCGCACGCATCTTTCAAACCTGCTGCGTTACATGGACGGCAAGGCGGCGGCGGAGGAATCCCTCCGCAAACTGCTGGCCGACCCCCAGCTCATGTTGGCTCTGAAGAACCGTGCCGCGCCCAGCGACGACGAAGTGAAATCTTGAGATTGCTCAAAGTCGGAGACCATCGTGATGGCGACTGAAACGTCCCGCTCCACCGAAGATATTTCGCTCCAGACACGCGAAGTCGATGAATTTTCGGTGCTGCTGAAGCAAAGCTTCAAGCCGCGTACCGAGCGTGCCGCGACCGAGGTTGAAAACGCTGTCCAAACCCTTGTGTCTCAGGCGCTGGTCGATAGCAGCGTTATCAAGGAAGACGTTCTCGACACGATCGAGGAAATGATCGCTCAGCTCGACAAAAAGCTCTCCGCACAGATCAATGAAATACTTCATGCAACTGAATTCCAGCAGATCGAAGGCGCCTGGCGGGGTTTGGCCTATCTGGTTTTCCAGTCTGAAACCGACGCGATGCTCAAGATCCGCGTGATGGACGTCTCTAAGAGCGAGCTCTACCGGCATCTGCGGCAATATCCCAATGCGGCGTGGGACCAGAGCGCGCTGTTCAAGAAGGTCTATGAAGAAGAGTTCGGCCAGCTCGGCGGCCAACCCTATGGCTGCCTGATCGGCGACTACGCGTTCAGCCATCTGCCGACGGACGTTCAACTGCTGCGCGATATGAGCCGTATCGCCAGCGCAGCGCATGCGCCGTTCTTCGCGGCGGCGGATTCGACGCTGATGGGCATGGATTCGTGGAACGAGTTGATGAATCCACGCGATCTGAGCAAGCTGTTCGACACGCCTGAGTACGCTGCATGGAAATCGCTCCGCGATTCCGAAGACGCCCGGTATGTCGGCCTGTGCATGCCGCGTGTGCTGGCGCGCCTGCCTTATGGCGCCAAGTCAGAGCCAGTGGCCGAATTTGCTTTCGAGGAAGACACCGACGGGCACCGGGGCGAGAAATATGCCTGGATGAACGCCGCCTATGCGATGGCGGCGAACATAAACCGTGCCTTCAAGGAATATGGCTGGTGCGCCCGTATCCGTGGCGTGCAGTCCGGCGGCGAGGTCGAGGACTTGCCGACGCACACCTTCCCGACCGACGACGGCGGCGTTGACCTGAAGTGTCCGACCGAGATCGCGATTACCGATCGCCGCGAGGCCGAACTGGCAAAAGCCGGGTTGATCCCGCTGATTCATCGCAAGAACACCGACCGCGCGGCATTCATCGGCGCACAGTCGCTGTTCAAGCCGAAGGCCTATCAGAACAATCCGGCCGCAACCGCATCCAGCAATCTGTCTTCGCGGCTACCCTACATGTTCGCGGTTTGCCGATTTGCCCACTATCTCAAATGCATCGTGCGCGACAAGGTTGGCTCCTATTACGAAAAGGAGCAGTTGCAAAAATGGCTGACCAACTGGATCAGCGAATATGTCGATGGCGATCCTATCAATTCGACAGAGGCCACGAAGTGCCGCCGTCCGCTGGCGGGCGCCGCAATCAGGATCGTCGAGAACGAGGAAAATCCGGGCTATTACGCCGCAACATTCGACCTACGCCCACACTTCCAGTTGGAAGGCATGGACATTGGTCTGCGGCTGGTGTCGCGATTGCCCGTCGCAAAATAGTCCGTATCGCACCGAACCAGCTCTCGCCAGGCCGCGACCAATCCATGGACCCCCTGACCCGATCAGGCAATCGCGGGGGAGGCGATCGAACCATCTATCTGAGAGGGAAATTGAAATGGCCGAAATGTTCTTGAAGCTCGATGGCGTTGAAGGTGAATCCTTGGACCACGCCCATCAGAATGAAATCGAACTGCAGACCTGGACATGGAATACCACCAATCCGGTCCGCTGGGATCTCAATCAGGGCGGTCAGTCGACCAAGGTTCACGTGCATGAAATCACCCTAAAGAAGGCATGCGACAAGTCATCCGTTACGCTGTACCAGAATTTGGTGACCGGCAAGCACATCAAGAACGCAAAGATCACGTGTCGTAAGAACGATGGTGAGAATAAGTTCGAGTATCTCGTCGTTGAGCTGACGGATGTCATGATTGCAAAGGTGGAATGGACTGGTGCGGGCGAGAGCCAGACTCTCGAGGAGAATGTCGAACTGTCGTTCGCCGAGTTCAGGCTGGACTACAAAGTTCAGGGCGACTCGGGCAATGCGAATGGCCAGAAGACTTTCGGGTTTAACGTGCAGCGGCAGCAGGCCGCCTGATCCTGCAAGTATCGCGCGAGCGCTTCCTGCCGCGCGCGTGATCGCCGGATTTTGTTGACAGAGGTCCGACGTATGCGAACGACAGGTCTCAAAGGCGCTTGCCTCGTCTTCGCCAGCCTTGCTTTGTCAGGCGTGACGCCGGTTCATGCCGTTGACTATCCATGGTGTGCGTTGGGCAGCAGCATCGGCCGGCAGTGCAGCTACACCACTCCGCAACAATGCCAGGCCGCCATCAGCGGCGTCGGCGGCTCCTGCATGCAGAACCCAGCCATGACGCAGCAGGCGAGCCAGAGGCCGTCGCCGTCCGATCGCTCCGAACGCAGCAAATCCCGTCCGCCTCCAGGCGTGAAAATCCATCGCGCGCCGGGGAAGCATGGATGGTATTATGAATAGATGGGCGACTGTCGAGCGTGCATGCATGCCGGATCACGCCGGGCGGGCGATAGCGCCTCTCCAGGCTGCGCCCGCTAAGATTGCAGAGAAGAAGCAAATTCGAAGGGGCTCGCGGCTCGAGCGTCAAAGGGCTACCGCGAGGCCCGCCGACCGCTGCTGGCGGCACGAAGCGGACGCGTTGGTCAGCGATGCATGATCTGTTTGAGGAATGCGCGAGTTCGATCCTGTTTTGGATTTGAGAAAAACTCGGCTGGCGCGCCTTCCTCGACGATCCGGCCGGCATCCATGAACACCACGCGGTCAGCAACGGTGCGGGCAAAACCCATCTCATGGGTGACACAAACCATGGTCATGCCCTCGCGGGCAAGGCCGACCATGACGTCGAGCACCTCCTGGATCATCTCCGGATCCAGCGCCGAGGTAGGTTCATCGAACAACATGATCTGCGGCTTCATGCACAGCGCCCGCGCGATGGCGACGCGCTGCTGCTGACCGCCGGACAATTGGTTCGGATATTTGTCGGCTTGTTCGGAGATCCTGACACGCTCGAGAAAATAGCGCGCGGTTTCGTCGGCCTCCTGCTTGGTCGCGCCCCGAATTTTTCGCGGCGCGATGGTGAGGTTCTGCAGCACGGTCAGATGCGGGAAGAGATTGAACTGCTGAAAAACCATGCCGACATCGCGGCGGACCACGTCGACATTGCGCGTCGAATGGTCGAGTTCGACGCCATTGACGATGATACGGCCGTCGCGGTGCTCTTCCAGCCGATTGATGCAGCGGATCATGGTCGATTTGCCGGAGCCGGACGGTCCGCAGATCACTACGCGTTCGCCGCGCGCCACCGTGAAGTCGATATCCTTGAGCACCTGGACGTCGCCGAACCATTTGGTGACGCCGGACATCCGGATGATCGGCTGTGAGGTCTCTGCTGACGTTTGCACCATGGTGCTCTCCGAAACATTGCTCATGACGCCATCCAGCCGCCATCGACTAGGATGTTCTCGCCGGTCACGAAAGTAGCCTCGTCGGAAGCCAGAAACAGCGCCGCATTGGCGACATCGTCAGGCCGGCCCAGCCGCGGCATGGGCGTGCGGCTGGTGGAGTAGTCCATCCAACGCTGCTCTGCCGCGCGGCCCGGCTTTCCGGTAACGATCTTGCCGGGCGCGACGGCGTTGCAAATGATGTGATCCTTGGCATAGTCCGCGGCGATCTGCCGCGTCATGTAGACGACGCCGGATTTCGAGGTACCATAGGCGATGTCTTCCGGGCAGGCGATCATGCCGTGTTGCGAGGAGATGTTGACGATGCGGCCGCGGGCCTCGTTGCGGATTTCCTGTGTCAGCATTTGTCTGACGGCGGCGCGCGACATCAGGAACACGCCGGTGAGATTGACCGCCAGTGCCCTGTCCCATTCGGCGAGGCTGGTGTCGGTCAGGCGCTTGCCGGTGCCGATGGCCGCATCGTTGACCAGCACGTCGAGGCGGCCGAAGCGAGCCACGGTCGCTTGGACGGCGCGGACGGTGTCGTCCTCCGAGGCGACATCGATCTGGATGAAGTCAACCTCATGGCCGTCCGCCCGCAGCAGCTCGAGTGTCGGAATGCCGCCCTCGCGCACGTCCGTGGTGAGATCCGCGAGCATGAGCCTCGCGCCCTCGGCGGCGAAGCGGCGGGCGATGGCGCGGCCGATGCCCGACGAGGCGCCGGTGATCAGGACGGATTTTGCAGCGAGGCGTTCGGTCATACGGGTTCCCCCGTCAGCGACAACCAGCCGAGATAGTCGCGTGCGGCAGCGTCCAGATCAAATTGCGGGCAACAGCCGGTGTCGCCCGCCAGTCGCGCGATGCTCAGCGGGGCGCGGTCCTTCGGCAGGCGATAGATGATATTGCCGTCATCTTGCGACGCCGCAAGCTTCCAAATAAAATCCGGAAAGTGTTGCGCCACGATCACGCACCATTCAACGAGATTGCTGATGATGCCGCCGCTGACATGATAGATGCGGTGGTTCAGCGTGTCGGCTTGGCTGACTGCCGCGATACCGCGTGCCGCGTCGCGCGAATAGATCCAGTCGCCAGCCATGGTCCGCGGCAGCGCCACCTCGCGGCCCGCGCGCGCCAGCGCGATGATCTGATGATGCGGGCTCAACGCGTCGCGGACAGCGGTCTGCAATTCCCAGGGGCCAAAGGCCGGCCCGAGCCGGACGACGCGCACATCCAGCTTGTGCAGCTGGGCGATCCGCAGCGCGGCCTGTTCCGATGCAAGTTTGGTGATGCCGTAGAGCGCGGCAGGCGCCGGCGGCGATAGCTCTTCTTCGAACAGGCCTGACGCGGCCGGTTGCGAGAAGCCGTAGACGGCGACGGAGCTCAGCACGGTGACGCGCTTGATGGCGGGCCGCAACGCCACGCATTCGAGCAGGTTGACCGTGCCACCGATATTGACGTCCACGATCTGGCGCGCGGCGTCACGCTCGCGCTGCTCATTCGGCGTCATCGCGGCGGTGTGGATCACGCGGTCGATGCCAGCCTCGTTCAACGCGCCATCGACATCGTCGGCGCTTGTGACATCGCCCGTGATCAGCGTCGCGCCGGCGAGTTCGGGACGCGCCAGCATACCGTACGCGGGGGCCGAAAGATCGAACAGGAAGACGGTCTCGCCGTCTGCGATCAGGCGCTCGGCGAGTGCGAGGCCGATGAAACCGCTGCCGCCGGTGATCAGGGTGGCCATGTCAGCGGGCTTTCAATGCTTGCTGCTCCAGCCGCGCCACCCAGCGCGCGAACGGATACAGGATGACGAAGAAGATCACGGCGGCCGCCATCAGCGGCGTCGAGTTATAGGTCTGCTCCTGGGCAACGCGGGCCGAGCGCAGCAGCTCGGGCAGTGCGACCAGGGCGGCGATCGGCGTCGCCTTGACGAGTTCGAGTGAATTGCTGGCGAGCGGCGCCAGTACGTTCCGAATCGCCTGCGGCAGCACGATGAAAAACACCACATGCAGTGGCTTGAACCCGAGCGCCCGCGCAGCTTCGGTCTGGCCAGGCGGTACCGACAGGATGCCTGCGCGGAAGATCTCGCCGTAATAGCCGGAATTGTTGAGCACGATGGCCAGCACCGCCGCGGTGAAGCCGCCCAGCGTCAGGCCCAGAAACGGCATGCCGTAGAAAATCAAAATCAGCAACACCACCACGGGGAACGACCTGAACAGGTCGATATAGACCAGCAGCGCGATGTTCACCCAGCGGTTCTTGAAACTGTACAGCACGGCGATGGCGAGCCCAGCGAGAATGCCGAGCGGCAGCGCCACCGCCGACAGCCACACCGTATAGATCAGCCCCTGCAGCAGCAGCGGATAGACCCGCAGCAGCGACTCCCAGTTGGCGAAATTGTCGATGAAGTCCTGCATGCGACCCGCTCACCGCCCCGTGCTGTAGCGATATTCGATCCACCGGCTGGCGATCACCAGCGGCAGGAAGAAGGTGAGGTAGAACGCCGCGGCCAACGTCAGCGGCGAGGGATTGGCGACCAGCGCCATCACGCTCTGCGCCTGTCCGAGCGTCTCCGGCAACGACACGGCGGTGCCGAGCGCCGTGCCCTTGCTGATCGAGATGGCGCGGTTGGTCAGGAGCGGGATCGCGAGGCGAATGGCCTGCGGCAGGATGATAGTGACCAGCGTCCGCAGCCGACTGAAGCCGAGCGCACTGGCGGCGTCCCATTGCCCGCGCGGCAGCGCCATGATCGCGGACCAGAAGATCTCGGTGGCGAAGGCCGACAGCACCATGCCGAGCGCCAGCACTGTGGTCGCGAACGGCGACAGCGCCGGGCCCAGATAAGGCAGGCCGAAATAGATGAAGACGATCACGACAAGCTGCGGCAGCGTGCGCAGCACATCGACATAAGCGGTGATGATGAAATTGACCGGGCGCAGGTTGGCGCAGCGCAGCAGTGCCAGCGACAGGCCGAACACCGTACCGCACAGAATGATCAGCAGCGAGACGAGGACCGTCGTGCGGAAGCCCGCAAGCACCTGGGGGAAGGCGGCCGCGATGACCTCTGCATTGAAGTAATATTCGACGATCCGGTCCATCGGGTCTCCGCCAACCGCAACCGCAACCGGACCAGCTTGCTGCCGGTCCGGCTCGGGCAGCTATCTTGTCAGAGCAAGTGCCTCACTTGCACGCTGGAACGTGCGAGGTGGGCTCGAATCCCTTGAAGCCGGGAGGGCCGTAACCGAAATATACGGTGTCGATCGCCGAGCCGGCATCGGGCGCAGCGCCATACCACTTCTCGTGCAGTTTACGCAGGCGGCCGTCCATCTTCATGCACTCGATGACCGCCTCGACCTTGTTGCGATACTCAGCATCTTCGAGACGGAATGCATAGGCGAAGTTGCGGCCGTTGAAGTCCTTGAAGCCGACCTTGATCGCCTTGTTCTGGCTGGCGGCATAGACCGTAGTTGGGATCTCATTGAGCGCGGTAAATGCGCGGCGCGTCAGCACCGCCTGTACCGTATCGGGGAACACGTCATAGCGCTGTACTTCGAAGCCGTATTTCTCGGCATTGGCGGTGGCCCACGTATCCGAGATGGTGCCACGATTGACGGCGACGGCCTTTCCCTTGAGATCCTCGAAGCTCTTCATCTCGTCGACGGCGCGGACGATGAAGCCGTTGCCGGTGGAGAACAGTGGCTCGGTGTAGAGCATGCGCTCGGAACGTTCAGCGGTGAGATTGAGCGGGTTGACGAGAAATTCGGCGCGCTTGGCGAACAGTGCCGCGAACAGGCCGGAGAAATTGATATCGACGATCTCGACCTTCGGGCGGCCGAGATCCTTGCCGATCTCGTTGATCAGATCTGCACCGAAGCCCTCGGGACCGTTAGGACCGCGTACCATCCACGGCGCAACGCCGAAGTCTGACGCGACCACCAGCGGCTTGTCGGATGGATGATCGGCTTCCTGGGCGCTGGCGCTGCCGTTGGCGAAGGCGGCAGTCGATAGCATTAACGCCAACAGCCAATGCGTGGGTTTCAGTCTCATGATGACGTCCTTTCGGGTACGGATGTGGCGGAGATCAGGGCGTGGGCGGATGGGTGGCCTGCCAGTGACGGGCGATGTCGCCACGCTGGCAGACCCAGGCGTCGCTGTGCCTGGCAACGTGATCGAGGAAGCGCTGCAGGCCGGCTGCGCGTCCGGGATGACCGATGAGACGCGTGTGCAATCCAACCGACATCATCTTCGGCGCGGTGGCGCCTTCCGCATAGAGCATGTCGAAGGCGTCACGCAGATAGACGAAAAAATCATCCGCCGTTGCCATCGCGCCGCGACTGAACTTGGCATCGTTGTTGGCGAGACCGTAGGGCACCACGAGATGCGGCTTGCCGAGCACACGGGTCCAGTATGGCAGCTCATCGTTATAAGCGTCGGAGTCGTAGAGGAAGCCGCCTTCCTCGACCACGAGGCGGCGGGTATTGACGCTCGGCCCATAGCGGCAATACCAGCCGAGCGGACGCTCACCGGTGGTGCGTTTGAGGCTCTCGACGGTCTTGCGGATGCGCTCGCGCTCGTCGGGCTCAGACAGCAGTGGATGTCGCTCCCAGCGCCAGCCATGCGCGCAGACGTCATAGCTGTATTCGCGAATGGCTGCGCAGGCCTCGTCATTGCGCTCCAGCGCCAGCGCGCAGCCCATCACCGTCGCGGTCATGTCGCGCTCGGACAGAAGGCGGAGCACTCGCCAGAAGCCGATGCGGCTGCCATATTCGAACATCGACTCGGCGGCGAGGTCGCGGCCTTCGAAGCCACCGCCGCCGCCCTCGGTCAGCGCGGCTTCGGTGACGCCGTCGCCATCTGCGAAGGACGGCTCGGAGCCTTCCTCGTAATTGATGCAGAAATTGAGCGCGATCCTGGCGGCATTCGGCCATTGCGGATGCGGCGGGGTGCGGCCGTAGCCGACGAAATCGCGCCTGAGATGATCGTCATGCGGCATGGTTGCGATCCCTAGGTGCTCTGCGGCATCACGGCGCGGACTTCGCCGGCGATCTCGACGAAGACGTCGTCGTCCTGCCGGCCGGTCATGCCCATGGCGACGGCAAATTCCATGTCCGCGCCCAGAACCGTCATCGGATGATGCCAGACATTGCGTGCGAAGGTGATGCTCTGATGCGGCCCGGCGACGAAGCAGCGCAGGGTTGCGACGTCAGGCAGGCCGTCGGGGCCTGTATCGCACGCGATCGCCAGGTACTGGCTGCTGCCCAGCGGTATGAAGGTCTGGGCCGAATATGGATGCCGCTCCAGCGTGGTAATCTGAAGCGGCAGCGTCCCGAGCCGGGCGGCGCTGCTGATCCAGTGCGAGAAGGTGATGGCGCTCTCAGCGCAGTCGGTCGCGGTCGGCAGATAGCGCCGGCGAACGTCGATGGGCCGCTCGGCGACGTCGCCAAACGGCATGAAGGCAGCAGGAGACAGCGGTTCGGCCGCAATGGCGAGGGGAGTCGTTTCGTTCGGTGTCATTCGGCGGCACTTCTGGTTAGTCGGGCTGCTTGATATTCCAATGGTATACCAGTGAACTGCGCCGGCCGATTGCAGTCAAGCAGTGAAGGTCAGGAACCTGCGTCAAATTTGGACGGTGTCCGACAGAATTTCAGGCAACAGCAGAATTTTCAGACATGCAGCCGCAAAGGCGCGCATAACCGCTTCTAGCCGTGAGGCTCAGGCAGGAAGATCCCAAATCGTTCGAGTAATCCCTGCCGCACGTTAGTGAGATGCAGAATCATCGCCTGTCGAGCCGCGGCGGCATCACGATCGATGATGGCATCGATAATCGCAACATGCTCGCGAGTGGCGGGCAGCAGCCGACCAGGGTGGCGCTCCACATTGCACATCCGGATCTTCTGCCGGATTTCTCCAATCAGCCTTTCGAGTGAACGATTGCCGCAATGCCCCGCGATCTGATCATGAATTTCGTCGTCGAGAGTCCAGTGAACCGTCTTGGAGACCGTCGATGCGGCAATGATCTTCTCCAGCCTTGCCCTGATCGGTGTCAGGATATCCAGCGCTATCCGCGTTGCCGCAATGAACGTCGCTTCGCTTTCCAGCACCATGCGCAAATGAACCAATTCGAGTAGTTCCGCCATCTCGATGGTGCGGACCACCACGGTGCCATTGGACAATTGCTCGAGTTTGCCTTCGCCCAGCAGCCGGCTGATGCCGGCCCGTAACGGCGTCCGCGAGACCTTCAGCCGCAGCGCAAGCCGGCGCTCTTCGATCACCTCGCCGGGGTGCAGTTGCCGGGACTCGATCAACTCTTGCAACTTCAAATAGGTTACGTCCGTTACGTTGCTATTGCTCCGTGCCGGGCGTTTGTTGACTGATTTCGTTGCTTTATTGACAGAGGCCACGGACGTTGCTTTCAATGATTGGACAGATATGCCGCATCGACAACCGTGCATGACGTTTTCGCTGCCGGCCAAGCCTAAGCTCTCGATGAGCCATCCATTCTCAATTGGTGCCCACTTTTATGCAAGGCTTTGAGATTTGCCGCTTACCGCTCTTGGCGCGAAGCGGCCGATCGGGAGCATGTCTGGTCGGAAGAGGGTTACGTGCTCATTCGAAGCGATATGCGAGAATCTTTGATAACTCGCGCTTCGCGGTCTCGATCCAGGCATCGCCGTAGTTCGATGAGTTCTTCTCTCCGGCATGACCCTGGATGATGTTCTGGACGTCGGTGTTCATGTCGACCGCGCGGGCAAGAGTGGAAAAGCGGTGGCACCATCCGTGGTGGGGGGCGACGTTTGGGTCGTTGACGCCGAGTTTGCGGATCCAGGACGCGAGCCGTTCTGCCGCCTTTTGGTATTGCGGGTTAGCGCTCTTGCCGCCCCGCGACCGGTTGGGATCGTAGAACCGCGGCATTTCTCCGCGCGATTTCGCGTAATCCAGAAGTCCCTCTTGAACGTGTAGGGATTCGGGACCGGCGCCGCCGAAGTCGCGATCAAGAACGTGCCGCATTACGAGCCTGCATTGTCGGGGTTAAACCGGCGGCTCGCTGCGATCAGTCAATGATCTAATCAGCGAGGCTTTCACGCCGGACACATGTTCGCGCATCAACATTTCGGCGCGATGCGGCTCGCGCGCCATCACTGCTTCGAAGATGCGATGATGGTCGTCGTGGCGGCGGCGCACGTCTCGATGCTCGAAGGCCACGATATTGCGACTCGACGACATCGGCACGTGGTGACAGATCCGGATCATCTCGGCGAGCATGCGGTTGCGCGCGGCCGACAGCAGCGTCTCGTGGAAGTCGCCATTGATGCTACGGTAGGCGGCGAGGTCGCCGGGTCCGAACGAGCCGCGCTCCAGCAATTTGTCGCCAGCTACCAGGCTCTGCTCGATGATGGCCCGTTCCTCCGGGCCGAGGCCGCGCTCTGCGGCGAATCGCGCGGCCACGCCTTCCAGCGAAGCACGGATTTCATAGGCATCGACGATGGCGTCGAGCGGGAACTCGCGCACCGTGAAGCCGCGGTTCGGCGCGTAGTCGAGCAGGCCTTCGCCGGCCAGCGCCTGCAGTGCCGCGCGCACCGGGGTGCGCGACACTGTCAGCGTCCGGCTGAATTTGACCTCGTTGATACGTTCGCCGGCGCTGACCGAGCCGTCGAGGATGGCCTCGCGAATCTGGTCCATGACCGACAGCGAGCGATTGCCGGCGCGTGCGACCGCGACGGAATCGATACCGGTGGGAGGATCCTGATCGTCCATCGCGGCGCCTTCTAAGTGAATACACTTATTAAATGTGCGGTCATGCGCCGCAGTTCGCAACAGAAAAATGATGGATTTTACTGCATTATTTGGCGCGCGCTAAACAGGCAAGATGCAAAAATGATAAGCATCGGAAAAAGTGTATGTAATTATCGTTGACTTGTTGCTTGGTTCGACGAACGATGGGGCATCAGTGATCATCAGGGCGTGACCCATGGCGGCAGCAAACCCCATCAGCGAAAACGCCATCGAGGAGATCACGGCCAACCGAGGGCCGCATTACGAGCCTTTCGGCTGGCATCACTGGCCCGAGCATCCTTGGCTCGCCTATCAGTTTCGGCGCGGCCTCGGCGAAAGCCAGGAAGGCGGCGGCAGTGTCAGCGAGATCATGCTCGCAGGGTCGCGCATGATCCCTGGCGATCTGGAAAGCTGGCACAAGGAATGGATGGTGGTCGCCGACCGCAACTGGCGGCGCGGCCTGGCTGAGGAAAAGCTAGGCCATATCCGCACGGCCATGAACTGCTTTTTGCGCGCGGCGGATTATTACCGCCAGGCCGAATTCCATCTCGATCCGACTGATCCGCGCCGGCTGCCCACCTTCGAGAAGATGGAGGCCTGTTCGCACAAATTTATCGCCTACCTCAATCCGCCCGGCGAAGTGGTCGAGATTCCCTATGAGGACGGCAAGCCGATCTGCGGCTATTTCATCCGCGCTCCGTTTGCGGCCGCCAGGCTGCCGGTGCTGATCTGCATGGGCGGCCTGGATTCCATCAAGGACGAGATGTGGTTCATGCAGGCCCATGGCTGCCTGCAACGCGGCATCTCGGTGCTCATGATCGACGGCCCGGGCCAGGGCGGTACCTTGCGCCGCCACGGCCTTGCCACCCGCGTCGACTATGAAGTGCCGGTCGGAAAGTGCATCGACTGGCTGGAAAAGCGAGCCGATGTCGATGCCGCGCGCATCGCGGTGTGCGGGTCCAGCATGGGTGGCTATTACGCTGCGCGGGCCGGCTGCTACGAGCACCGCTTGGCGGCCGTGATCTCGCACGGCGCGGTCTGGTCGGTGCACGACATGTGGGGCCAGAAGGGCGACGACTTCGGCCTGGCGATGCACATTCGCTGGGTGTTCGGCGCCAGGACCATGAATGAAGCCCATGAGATCATGAAGCCGTTCACCCTGAAGGGTCATCTCGAACATATGAAATGCCCCTACCTGGTACTGCATGGCGGCCACGACGTGCTGACCGTTACCGCGGCGCGCTCGACCTACGACCACGCCGTTGCCAACGGCGTCGATGCCACGTTGCGGGTGCTGGAGCCCGACGAGACTGGCGCCGAACATTGCCAGCACGACAATCCGACCATCGGCCAGGAAGTGCTGGCCGACTGGCTCGCCGACAAGTTCAGCATCGATCAGCGCGCGCTGCTGAAAACCTCGTTCAACCCGCTGGTGTGATGGCCATGAATCTAGGCGTCGATACCATCAAGGCTGCCGTCGTCGCGATCGACCTGCATCGCGGCCATCTCGACATGGGGGTGGCTACGATGCCGACCACGCCGGACGTAGCGGTGCGGATCATTGCCGCGAACAAGCGGCTGTTCGACTGGTGCCGCAGCGCCAACATTCCGGTGATCCATCAGGTCACCTCCTACCGCGACGAGGCGGAAATCCGCGCCAACCCGTTCTGGCGCACCCGCGCCGAAGATCCTAACGCCACCCGCAAGAACGTCATGCGTCACAATATCATCGGCGGGCCCGGTTGCGCGGTGATGCCGGATCTGCTGGACCCCCGTGACTTTATCGTCAACACCAAGAAGCGCTACGACTGCTTCCTCGGCACCGATCTTGATTTCCTGTTGAAATCGCACGCCATCAACACACTGCTGATCACCGGCGTGAATACCAATTCCTGCGTGCTGGCGACCACCACTGCCGCCAATGTTCGCGATTACTCGGTGATCGTGGTGGAAGACTGCGTCGACAGCATGGACGGCTCGGCGCTGCATCAAGCGGGACTCGCCTGCATCCGTACCGCCTTCGGCTTCGTGATGGACACCGATGCGGTGATGAAGCTCGACGGGCTCGGTACACAGCAAAGCAGCGCCGCGTGACAAGTTATAACAGCAACCCGAAGGGCATCCAGCCATGACCGGACCCATGCTGCCGCGCGAGCGCAGCGCCTATTCCGCCATCGTCGATCGTCCGAAGCTCCAGCTACCGGGCGGCGCCAAAACCATCATCTGGACTATCGTCAATCTCGAGGTCTGGGATATAGCCAAGCCGATGGCGCGGCAGGTGATCCCGGCGCCGACCGGCGCAGTGTTGCTGCCCGATGTCGCGAACTGGGGCTGGCACGAATACGGCATGCGTGTCGGCGTGTGGCGCTTCTTCGATCTGTACAAGAAGCTTGGCATCGCGCCGACGCTATCGATCAACGCCCGCGTCTGCGAAGATTATCCGCGGGTCGCTCAGCAGGCGAAAGACGCCGGCTGGGAATTCATGGGCCACGCCTATGAGCAGGGACCGATCCACAAGGAGCCCGACCAGCGGGCGATGATCAAGCATTCGATGGACGTGATCGAGAATTTCACCGGCAAGCGCCCGGTCGGCTGGCTCGGGCCGGGCCTGACGCAGACCCTGGATACGCCGGAATATCTCGCCGAAGCCGGCGTGAAGTATATCGGCGACTGGGTCTATGACGACGAACCGACCGTGATCGACACCGCCAACGGACCACTGACCACGCTGCCCTATACCGTCGAGCTCAACGACATCCCGATGATGATGGTGCAGCACCACGAGTCCGATCACTTCATGAAGCGGGCCATGGACCAGTTCGACCGGCTGTATCAGGAAAGCGAAGACCGGCCGAAAATCGTGTCGCTGGCGATCCATCCCTATATTTCCGGCCAGCCGTTCCGCATCAAGTATCTCGAGCAACTCTACGACTACTTCAACAGGCACGAGGGCGTGGTGCACTGGAACGGCGAGCAGATCCTCGACTGGTACAACGGTCAGACGGGCAAGGGACCTACGTCGTGACCTATATGGGCCATCTCGTGCTGCCGGCCGTCGAGCCGACCGAACTGCCGGTGTCGGGCGGCGGCAGCTTTCCGGTACGCCGCGTCTATTGCGTCGGCCGCAACTATCTCGACCACATCCGCGAGATGGGCGAGGCCGACGAGCGCGATCCGCCGTTCTTCTTCCAGAAGCCGCGCGATGCGGTGGTGCCGGATGGCGCCCACGTGCCGTATCCGCCGTTCACCTCGGACTTCCAGTTCGAGGTCGAGCTAGTGCTGGCGATTGGCCTGCAGGGTTCGGACATTGCCGTGGAAGATGCCTTCGACCACATCTGGGGCTATGCGGTCGGCATCGACCTCACCCGTCGCGATCGCCAGCGCGACGCCCGTGATATGAAGCTGCCCTGGGAAGCCGGCAAGAGTTTTGATGCCTCGGCGCCGTGCGGCACCATTTCCCCGGCGCGAGACGCCCGCCATTTTAACGGCTGCGCCATTACCCTGTCGGTCAACGGGGTGGAGAAGCAACGTGGCGACATCGGCCAGATGATCTGGAGCGTGCCCGAGATTGTCGCCGAACTGTCCAAGCAGATGGAGCTGTTTCCCGGCGACCTGATCTACACCGGCACCCCAGCCGGTGTCGGCGCGGTCGGGCCGGGCGATCTGATCTCCGCCCACATCGACGGCCTGCCGTCGCTGACCATCACCATCACCCCGCGCGAGGCGTGAGATGAAGCCTACCGACCGCATCGCCTATTCGCCGATCTCCACCCGTCCGCCGCTCAAGCTGCCGGACGGCAAGCGGATGGCGGTCTGGGTGATCGTCAATGTCGAGGAGTGGGACATCAACCAGACGATGCCGCGCACCGTGCTGACGCCGCCCGCCGGCGGCTCGCCGATGCCCGACATCCCGAACTGGGCGTGGCACGAATACGGCAACCGCGTGGGCTTCTGGCGCATGCTGAAAGTGTTCGACGACTTCAAAATCCCGGCGGCGCTGGCGATCAACGGTTCGGCACTGGCTGCCTATCCCCCCATCGTCGAGGCGGCAAAGACGCGCAACTGGGAATTCATGGGGCACGGCTTCACCCAGCGCAACATGCAGAAGGTAGAGAACGAGCGCGAGGACATCCGCAAGACCGCCGATGTGATCGAGGCCGCCACCGGCAAGCGGCCGCGCGGCTGGCTCGGGCCAGGCCTCACCGAGAGCTGGGACACCCCGGACCTCTTGAAGCTGGAAGGCTACGACTACGTCGCCGACTGGGTGCTCGACGACCAGCCGGTGTGGCTGAAGACCACCAGCACGCCGATCGTCAACGTGCCCTATACTCAGGAATGCAACGATGTGGCGATGATGCTGATCCAGCATCACAAGGCGTCCGAGTATTACGACCGGGCCATCGACCAGTTCGATCAGATTTATGAGGATTCCGCCGACTCCGCCCGGATCATGGCCCTGGTCGTGCATCCCTACATCATGGGCGCGCCGCATCGCCTGAAACACTTTCGCCGCATCTTCGAGACCATCGCGCAGAAATCCGACGTGGCCTTCATGACCGGCGAGCAGATTCTCGACTGGTATCTCGCGGTCGGCCCCAAAGAACCTTCCGGGACGCCATAGGCAACTGCACCCATGAGCCTGTTCCAGCTACTCAACGGACTGACCTTCGCGGCGCTGCTGTTCGTGGTGGCGAGCGGCTTCACGCTGATCTTCGGGCTGTTGCGTATCGTCAACCTCGCCCACGGCGCGCTTTACCTGTTCGGCGGTTATATTGGCTTTACGGTGGCAACCAAGACCGGCAGTTTCGTGCTCGGCGGCATCGGCGCTATGGCGGCCATCGCGGCCATCGGCTTCGTGCTCGATCAGGGCCTGCTGCGCTTTGTGCGCGGCAACGAGCTGCGCCAGGTGTTGCTGACGCTCGGCGTCGCCTTCTTCCTGAACGACCTCGCGCTGGTGATCTGGGGCGGCGACAGCTTCACCGTGCCGATCCCGCAGCTATTGCGCGGTGGCACCAAGGTGTTCGGCACGTTCTATCCAGTCTACCGGCTGTTCGTGCTGGGCATGGGCATCTTTGTGTTCGCGGCGCTGTGGCTGCTGCTCAACCGCACCCGGCTCGGCGCACTGATCCGTGCCGGCGTGGATGATGCCGAAATGGTGGAAGCCTCCGGCGTCAATATCCAGCGTGTGTTTCTGTTCACCTTCCTGTTTGGCTCGGCGTTGGCCGGCCTGGGCGGTCTGATGGGCGGCGCGTTCCTGTCGCTGTATCCCTCCGCCGATGCCGAGATCCTTACCTTCAGCCTCGCGGTGGTGATCATTGGAGGCCGGGGCAGCCTGGTCGGCGTTGCCGTCGGCAGTCTGCTGGTTGGCCTGCTCAATACACTCGGCCAGGTGATGTTTCCCGAGCTCGCTTACTTTGTCATTTTCGGTCCGATGGCGGTGCTGCTCGCGTTCCGTCCGCTCGGCCTGTTCGGACGCGCCACATGACTATGGACCCGCACGCGCCAAGACCCTCGCTTCTTGCCGGCCTCACCGGCCGTGCCGCAGCGATTGCCGCGGTGGTCGTGATCGCTGCCTCCGGCCTGCCGTTGGTGCTGTCGAACTATCAGGTCGGCTTGGCCACCGAGGTGCTGATCTTCGGCATCCTGGCGATGTCGATCGATATCCTTGCCGGCTTTGCCGGCCGTACCTCGCTCGGCCACGGCGCCATCTTCGGCGTTGCCACTTATGTGGTGGTGTACTGCACGGCGCAGGCCGGGCTGCCGCCGGTGGCATCTTTCGCGCTCGGCGTACTCGCCGCCACGGCGGTGGCGGCGGTGTTTGCGCTGCTCGCGGTGCGCACCTCCGGGGTGTATTTCCTGCTGTTGACGCTGGCGCTAGGCATGATCGTGTGGGGCGTTTGTTTGCGCTGGACCCAGGTCACCGGTGGCGAGAACGGCATGCGCGGCGATGTCCGTCCCGTCCTGCTGCTCGGCCACCACGCCTTTTACTGGGCGGTGCTGGCCGGCGCCGCCATCGTGTCGTTCGCCATGTGGCGCTTCGTACGCTCGCCGTTCGGCCTGACCCTGCGCGGCATCCGCGACAGCGAGAGCCGGATGCGCAGCCTCGGCTACAATGTGCCGCTACATTTGTTCATCGGCTTCACCGTGTCCGGCTTCTTCGCCGGCGTCGCCGGCGCGCTGTATGCGATGTTCAACAACTTCGTCAGCCCGTCCACGGTGGCGCTGGCGCAGTCCGTAGAGGGCGTTCTGATGATGATCGCGGGTGGCGTCGGCACGCTGTTTGGCGCCTTCGTCGGCGCCGCGGCCATCATAGCGCTCGAGAACGTGGTCAGCGCCTATACCGAGCGCTGGCAGATGGTGCTCGGCGTTACCTTCGTTCTGATCATGATCTTCGCCCCCGAGGGCATCACAGGCAAGCTGCGCAACATGCTGTCGCGCAAGGTGCGTTAGTCGAATGCTTTACCGAAAGGACATCGATATGGACCGCAGGCAATTTCTGAAGACCACGACCGCTGCCGTCGCCGCCGCCGGCCTCGGCGCCGCCCCCTGGCGTTCCGCCATGGCGCAGGCCGGCCCGATCAAGATCGGCTTGCTGGCGCCGCTGACCGGCGTCGTCGCCTCCGGCGGCAAGGAAATGGTCGAAGGCGTGCAGTTCTATCTCGACCAGGTCAAGAACGAGATGGGAGGCCGCAAGGTCGAGCTGACCATCGAGGACGATGCCTCGAACCCCGACACGGCGCTCCAGAAGGCGCGCCGGCTGGTCGAGCAGGGCAACTGCCACATGCTGATCGGCGATCTGCTGGCCAATACCGGCCTCGCGGTGGCCAACTACGTCAAAGGGACCGGCACGCCGTATTTCATTCCGATCATCGCCGCCGACGATCTGACCCAGCGCGCCCGCATCAAGAACGTGATCCGCGTCGCCGGCTACACCGCCAGCGCCTTCACCCATCCGTTCGGCGACTGGGCTCTCAAGCAGGGCTACAAGCGCATTGCGACGATCAGCCAAGACTACACGTTCGGCCACGAGCAGTGCGGCGGTCTCGCCCAGGTGTTCACCGAAGGCGGCGGCGAGATTGTCCAGCAGTTCTGGCATCCGCTCAACACGGCGGACTTCAGCCCTTATCTCGGCCAGCTCGCCGAACTCAAGGTCGACGCCATCTTTGCCATGGAGACCGGCGCCGACTCCACCCGCTTCATCCAGCAATATGCCTCGTTTGGCCTGAAGGCCAAGACCCCGCTGCTAATGGCCATGAACGGCACTGACCAGTCGGTCATCCGGACGATCGGCGAGGAAGCCGAGGGCATCATCTCGGCAGCGCATTTCGCCGAAGGCTCCGACAAAGCGGTAACCGCCAAGTTCACCAAGGACTACGAGGCCAAATACGGCAAGATCCCGTCGCTATACGGCTTCTCGATGTATTCCGGCATGATGTGGATCGACGCCGCGCTGAAGAAGATGGGCGGCAAGGTCGAGGACCGCGATTTGTTCATCGACACCGTGCTGAAGACTGAGCTCGACGGTTCGCCGCTCGGCAAGGCGGTGAAATTCGACGCCTACGGTAACCCGGTCTACGACGTCACCATCCGCAAGGTCGTCAAACGCGCCGACGGCAAGTACTGGAATGTGCCGACCCAGACCTATCCGGAAGTGGGCCAGTTTTGGAAGTACGATCCGGAAACCTACCTGAAGCAGCCAGCCTATTCGCGGACCTTCCAGGGCATCAAGAAGGCCTGATGCTTCGCTGACAACGAGACGCGGCCTCATCGGCCGCGTCTTACCAACGGGAATACCTTGTGTCCGAAACGATCCTGACGCTGACAGATGTGGTGGTGGCCTTCGACGCCTTGCGTGCGGTCGATGGCGTTAGCCTGACCGTTCCGCGCGGCCAGCGCCGGGCCATCATCGGGCCGAACGGCGCCGGCAAAACCACTTTGTTCAATGCCATCGCAGGCGCGGTGCCGCCGACGTCGGGCAAGATCGTGTTCAACGGACATGACGTCACGAATCTACCGCCGCACCGCCGCGCCCAGCTTGGTATTTCGCGGACCTTTCAGATTACAAATCTGTTTCCGACCCTGACCGTGCAGGACAATATGATCCTCGCGCTGCGCGGCCTGAGCCAGCGAAAATTCTCTCTGTTCGGCAAGCCCGATACCGATACGACGGAAGCGCCGCGCATCGCGGCGGCGCTGACCGCCGCGCGGATCGGCGAGCGGGCCGGTGTCATCGTCAAGGAAATGAGCTATGGCGAACAGCGCCAGCTCGAGATCGCGATCTCGCTGGTCACCACGCCGACCATGCTGCTGCTCGACGAACCCGCCGCCGGCCTGTCGCCATCGGAGCGTTCCATGGTCGCGGAGATCATCCGCTCGCTCGACCGCGATATCACCGTAGTGCTGATCGAGCACGACATGGACCTCGCCCTAGGGCTGGTCGATTACGTCACCTGTATGTTCGAGGGCCGCGTCCTTGTGGAGGAGCCGCCGGAGGGCATCCGGCGCAACAAGCAGGTCCAGGAAGTCTATCTCGGGAAGCCGCGTCATGCTTGAGGTCAGGGATCTGCATAGCGGCTACGGCGAGGCGGTGGTGGTGCGCGGCGTCTCGCTGGACGTCAAGGCCGGCGAGATCGTCGCACTGCTCGGCCGCAATGGCATGGGTAAGACCACCTTCATCCGCTCGATCATGGGGCTGACGCCGCCGCAGATCCGTTCCGGCACTATCAGCTGGCGTGGCGAGAATCTGGTCGGCCTGCGCCCGCACGACATCGCCGCGCGAAAAATCGCCATCGTGCCGCAGGGCAGGCGGCTGTTTCCGTCGCTGACGGTGACGGAACATCTGACCATGCTGAAGAGCGCGCGCGCGAAAGACGGCTGGACCGTCGACCGCGTGTTCGGAATCTTTCCCCGCCTCAAGGAGCGCCGCTATCATCGCGGCGGGCAATTGTCCGGCGGCGAACGCGGCATGCTCGCGGTCGGCCGTGCGCTGATGATCGATCCGGAGCTGATCCTGATGGATGAGCCGTCGGAGGGGCTAGCGCCAGTGATGGTGCAGCATCTTGAGAGCATCATTCTCGACCTCAAGCGCGAGGGTCTGTCGATCCTGCTCGTCGAGCAGAATCTTTACAGCGCGCTGGCAGTAGCCGATCGCGTCTACATTCTCGAAACCGGTCAGGTCGTGCATCAGGGCGATGCGAAGGAGCTGAGCCAACAGACCGATCTGCTGTTCCAGCGGCTCGGCGTGCAGTGAGGACATCATGAGCGAAGACCTGCTGCGGCAAGTCGCCGCCGATCTTAATTTCGCTTCCGACGCCGCCAGCCGCGTACCACGCATGGCGGCGCTGATGGCAGACAACAACCGCCGCATCGCCGACGTGCCGTTGCCGTTCGATTCGACGCCCTATGCCATGCCGCTGTGGCTCGCTGCCGCGGACAAGCGGTGATGACGAACGCTGTCGCCGAACTGGATCTCTGCGCGCTTGCCGCTGCCATCGCCGCGGGCGACGTCACTTCGGTCGCCGCGACCACGGTGGCGCTGGAGCGGCTGGACACAGTCGGGAGCAAGCTCAATGCCGTGGTCCGGCTCGACGTCGAACGCGCGCTCCGAGCCGCCGAGGCGGCCGACAGACAGCGCGCGTCGGGCGCCGCATTGCCGCCGCTGCACGGCGTGCCGCTGGCGCACAAGGATCTGTTTTATCGCGCTGGCGACCTTTCTGCCGGCGGCTCGAAGATCCGCGCCGGCTTTCGGCCCGATGTCACCGCGACCGTGGTGCAGCGGCTCGACGCATCCGGCGCGCTCGACCTCGGCCGGCTGCAACTCGCCGAATTCGCCATGAGCCCCACCGGCTACAACGAACATAACGGACACGCGCTCAATCCGTGGAATCCGGCTTACGTGCCCGGCGGTTCGTCGTCCGGCTCGGCGGTCGCGGTGGCGGCCCGGCTTGTCGCCGGCTCGCTCGGCACCGACACCGGCGGTTCGCTGCGTCATCCCGGCGCCATGTGCGGCCTCGTCGGGTTGAAGCCGACCTGGGGCCTGGTGCCCACCGACGGCGTCATGCCGCTCTCCGCTTCGCTTGATTGCGTGGGACCGTTGACGCGCACCGCGCGAGATTCCGCGCGGCTTTTGTCGATGATCGCTGGGCACGATTATGAAACGCCGCTGAAAGGCGACATCCGCGGCATGGCGATCGCGGTGCCCGGTGGCTACTACCGCGAACTGCTCGATCCAGGTATCGCCGTGCGGCTGGAGCAGGCGGTTGTTGTACTGCGCAAGCTCGGCGTTACCACCATCGAGACCGCGCCGCCGGACATGGCCCTGATCAATGCGCTGATGCAGGTGCTGATGAGCGCCGAGGCCGCTACCATTCATCGCCGATGGCTTATCGAGCGTCCGCAGGATTATGCCGACCAGGTTCGCGCGCGGCTGGAGCCCGGGCTGCTTTACCCCGCCACGCGCTACGTCGAGGCGCTGTCGCTGCGCGCAGCGCTGACGCAGGGCTGGATCGCCGCCTGCATCGGATCAGCCGACTTGGCCCTGTTGCCAGCGATCTCGCTTCATGTGCCGACCGTCGCAGCCACCACCGAAGGCGATCCCGCCGACGTCGCCGCTTTCATCGGCAAACTTACCCATTGCACTCGCGGCATCAACTATCTCGGCCTTCCCGCCGCTTCAGTACCCTGCGGCTTCGACGCCGCATCGATGCCGGTCGCGTTCCAGCTAGTCGGCCGTCCCTTCGCCGAGGCCGCCATTCTCCGCGTCGCCGACGCCTATCAGTCCGCCACCGAATGGCACCTGCACGCGCCCGTTGCGGCCGAACTGAATCAAACGAAGAGAGAGCCATGCCCGTCATCGATATGCATACCCATGCGCTCAGCAAGCGCGTAGAGCCGCTGGTCACCGGTCATTACGATCCGATGGACAACCCCTATCGCCGCGACATGTCGGCCGCGAGCCGCGACACTGACGCGGAGCAGGGCCGGCTGCTGCCGAAGTTGATGCTCGACGTCGCCACGCGCCGCGAGATGATGCAGCGTATGGGTGTGGACTTTCAGGTGGTCGCACCGGCGCCAGCGCAGCAGCACTACTGGGCCGGCGAGGATCTGCAATGCGCGCTGTCGCGGGTGCAGAACGAGGACATTGCGGCTTTGGTGGAGCAGGACCCGGCGCATTTCGCTGCCATGGGCACGCTACCGATGCGCTTTCCTGCTCGCGCCGTCGAAGAAGCGGTGCACGGGGTGGAGACGCTCGGCCTGCGCGGTTTCCAGATCGACACCCGGGTCGAGACGATGGAGTTGTCAGCGCCAGGGTTCGATCCGCTCTATGCGCGGCTGGCCAAGCTGCGCGTGCCGCTGTTCGTGCATCCACTCGGTTTTTCCCACGGTCAGCGGCTCGCGCCGTACTTCATGGTCAACAGCATCGGCCAGCCGATCGAGGAGACCCTCGCGATCTCGCACTTCATCATGGGCGGCGTGCTTGATCGTCACCCCGATCTCGACATCGTCATTGCCCATGGCGGCGGCTTCTATCCGTTCTACAGCGCTCGCATGGATCACGCCTGGAAGGTGCGGCCGGAAGTCCGCAAGCTGACCGCCGATGCGCCGTCGACCTATCTGAAACGGCTGTGGTTCGACACCTGCGTGTTCTCGTCCGAATTGATCGACGCGCTGGTGGCGACCGTCGGCATCGACCGGGTCATGATGGGATCGGACTATCCGTTCGACATGGGCGACGAGGACCCGGTCGGGCTGGTCAAGCGGACGAAATTGTCCGATTCCGACCTCGACAAGATTCTGTACAGCAATGCCAGAGGCTTGTTCAAAATCGCGTAAGCATGAACGGCAGATCGACGGCGACCGAGACGCAACGATTCGTTTGCATCTTGCATGCGATCGACAACATCCTGTCGAGCAGTCCGGGAAAGGCCAGCCAAGCTCACCTCTCGGTCACTTCGCGGAAGCGCTGTCGCGGTTCGCCAGCATGAAGTCAAAATCGCAACCGGCGTCGGCTTGCGTGACGGTCTGCTGGAACAGCCGCGCATAGCCGCGAGCCGGCAGGTTGGCCTCGACGGGCAGCACCACGGGCTGCGCGGCGCGGCGGCGTTCGAATTCGGCGTCGTCGATCATCAGGTTGATCGAGCGGCCGGCTACGTCGAGGCAGATCATATCGCCGGATTGCACCAGGCCGAGCGGGCCGCCCACGGCGGATTCCGGTGTGATGTGCAGCACGATGGTGCCGAACGCGGTACCGCTCATGCGTGCATCGGAAATCCGCACCATGTCCTTGACGCCTTGGCGGCCGAGCTTTTTCGGGATCGGCAGGTAGCCGGCCTCGGGCATGCCCGGCGCGCCCTTTGGCCCAGTGTTGAGCAGCACCAGCACGTCGTCGGCGGTGACGTCGAGATCAGGGTCGTCGATTCGCGCCGCCATGTCCTCAACCGACTGGAACACCACGGCGCGGCCGGTATGCTGCAATAGCCGCGGCGTCGCCGCGGAGCGTTTGATGATGGCGCCGCGCGGCGCAAGGTTGCCGTATAGCACGGCCATCGAGCCTTCAGCCTTGATTGGATTGTCGCGCGGCCGGATCACGTCCTGGCCCGGCACGATCTCGGCGTCCGCCGCGATTTCGCCTAGCGTCTTCCCGGTGATGGTCTGCGCATCGCCATCGATCAGGTCGCCGAGCTCGGCGAGCAGCTTCGGCATGCCCCCAGCGTGGTGGAAGTGTTCCATGTAATGCGCGCCGGAGGGCTTCAGGTCGATGAGCACCGGCACCTTGCTGCCGATCTCGTCGAGCACGTCGAGGTCGAAGCCGTGCGGCGTGCGGTTGGCGATGGCGGTCAGATGAATGATACCGTTAGTGGAGCCGCCGATCGACTGCATCACCACGGCGGCATTTCGGAACGCGGCTGGCGTCAGCAACTCGGACGGTGTCGGGCCGCCGTTCACTGCCATCTCGGCGGCGCGCCGGCCGCTGGCCTCGGCGAGGCGGAAGCGTTCGGCATGCGGCGCGGGGATCGTGGCACTCATCGGCAGCGACAGGCCGAGCACTTCGGTGATGCAGGCCATGGTCGAGGCTGTGCCCATCACCATGCAGGTGCCGACCGAGGGAGCGAGGCGACTGTTCACGATCTCGATTTCCTCGGCATCGATCTCTCCGGCGCGGTGCGCGCTCCACAGCCGGCGGCAATCGGTGCAGGCGCCGAGCACTTCGCCCTTGTGATGGCCAACCACCATCGGGCCGACCGGAATGACCACCGTTGGCAGATCGACCGATGCCGCCGCCATGATCTGCGCGGGCAAGGTCTTGTCGCAGCCGCCGATTACCACAATGGCGTCCATCGGCTGGGCGCGGATCATTTCTTCGGTGTCCATAGCCATCAGGTTGCGCAGGAACATGGACGTCGGGTGCGCGAAGCTCTCGTGGATCGAGATGGTGGGAAACACCATCGGCATGGCGCCGGCCAGCATCACGCCGCGCTTCACCGCTTCGATGATCTGGGGGACGTTGCCGTGGCAAGGATTATAGTCGCTGTAGGTATTGGTGACGCCGACGATGGGGCGGTCCAGCGCATCGTCGGAATAGCCCATCGCCTTGATGAAGGCCTTGCGCAAAAACAGCGAGAATCCCGCGTCGCCGTAACTGGTCAATCCCTTGCGGAGCCCATTGGCCATTGCTTCCTCCATGGCCTTCAGGGCCTGTTATGACGCCCTTACATCCTGCCTAACTCGAAGATTGTCAATAATACACGGTCCATATTGCCTAGTTCAGCGCGAAAACGTCCGATGAAAACATTATTATTGACAATTCATCACTCCTTCTCCACGGTCTGCCACAATAAAAATCGATGCCCGGGATGGAGATATTCATGAGAGCAACAGCAGTAGGCCTCGCCGCGATCAGTCTTGTCGCCCTTTGCGCCGGCGCCGCTCCCGCATCCGCGCAGGCCACGCAAATCACGATGTGGAGCAACTGGCCCGACGAGCCCGCCAAGAAGGATTGGGTAACTGCGCGGGTCAAAGACTTCGAGGCCGCCAACAACAAGTGCTCTGTCAAGCTCAGCTTCATCCCCAAGGCCGATCTCTACACCCAGGCAAAGTCCGCGGTGCGCACCGGCCAGGCGCCGGACATTTTCTACATGGAGCCGGACCAGCCGGAATTCCTCGCCGGCGGATTCCTTGAGCCGCTGGATGGCTACGTCGATCTCAACCAGTACGAGGACTGGTCGAAACCGGCCTGGACGTCGAAGGGCAAGGTCTACGGCCTGCCGGTCGAGGCCTACACCGTTGAACTTTATTACAATAAGGATGCGGTGAAGAAGGTCGGCATCGACGTGCCGGCCTCGTTCCAGCTGACCCAGGACCAGTTCACCGATCTAGTGAAAAAGGGTGTCGCCGCCGGCATCACCCCGGTGGCGCAGGGCGTCGGCGATCGTCCGTTCCCGGGCGGCCTGCTGCTGTTCGAATCGCTACTGCGCAAGCTAGGCACCGAGGAATACGGCAAGCTGCTCGACGGCAAGCTGTCGTTCAAGGACCCGCGCGTCGTCGAGGTGATGACCTGGATGAAGACGCTGGTCGATGCCGGCGCCTATCCCAAGAGCTTCTCGACCCTCAAGCTCGGCGAGTCGCACTTTTACTTCTATAACACGCCGGGCGCGTTGACTTTCCCGGATCCGAGCTGGTTCACCGGACGCGCCTTCGCGCCGCCGGAAGGCGGCGGCATGCCGGCGAATTTCTCGCTCGGCATCATGCAATTCCCGGCGATGGACAAGGGCACCTGCCCGGAGTGCAAAACCCTCGCAGTGGCTGGCAGCTTCGTGATGTATGCGAAGAGCAAGAACAAAGACTGCTCCGGCGCGCTGATGAAGTCGATGGCAACGGTCGAGAACGGCACCAAGTGGATGGAGCAGGTCTCGCTGCAGACCGGTCTGAAGTCCGATCCGGCCAAGATCAACAGCCCGCGCAAGGACTATTTTGCCGAGCTGAACGCGCGCAACAAGGACGTCAAATACTTCTTCGGCACGCCGCTTCTGTACTACCGCGCCAAGTGCGCCGAGACCTACACCCAAGTGATGAACAACGCCTTTCCCGCCGGACTCCTGAGTGTTCAGGATGCCGCGGAAAAGATGGATGCTGCCTGCTTCAAGAGCTGAGACCATCATGACTACCACCAGCATGTCTTCCGATGCCAGCGGAGGGGCGGCTAACGCCTCCTCGCTGGCGGACCCGCGCCGGGCAAGTTGGTGGGTTCTCGCGATATTCCTGTTTCCGGCACTGGCGGTCTATGTCGGATTGACCGCCTATCCGGCGTTCCGGACATTCTACGACAGCTTCTTCACCATCGAAGGGCTCGACGCCACCTTCGTCGGGCTCGACAACTATCGAGCGCTGATGTCCGATGAGACGTTCTGGGTGTCGGTGCGCAACACCTTTATCTGGTCGTTCGTCGCACCGGTGCTCGACGTCGCCACCGGCCTTCTGCTGGCACTCGCACTTTACGCCGGCGTGCCGTTCGCGCGCTTTCTGCGCGTCGCCTGGTTCACGCCGGTGCTGCTGTCCTACGTCGTTGTCGCGATCCTGTGGACCTGGATCTACAACTACGACTGGGGCGTCGTGAACCTCGTATTGCGCGCCCTCGGGCTTGATGCGCTGGTGACGTCCTGGCTCGGCAACCCGAACACCGCGCTTGCCGCGCTGATCGTGACTCATGCCTGGAAATGGGCCGGCTTCAACATGGTGGTGTGCCTTGCGGCGATCCACTCGCTGCCGAGCGAAGTACTGGAAGCGTCCGAACTCGACAATTGTGGCTGGGGCGCCAAGTTGCGCTATGTTATCGTGCCGATGCTGCGGCCGACGCTGCTGAACCTCTACATCCTCGCCTTCATCGGCAAGATGAAGATCTTCGATCTGGTCTGGATCATGACCCAGGGCGGGCCGCTTTGGGCGACTGAAACGGTGTCCACCTACGTCTACAAGCGTGCCTTCAACTGGAACACGTTCGACCTGGGCTATCCCTCGGCGATCGCCTCGGTGTGGTTCGTCGTGGTGTGCGGCGCTGTCATCATTCTCAATCGCCTGCTGGCGACCCGCGAACGCCTGGAGTACTGATCGTGGCTGACACGCTTGCGGAACGCGCGCCCTTGCCGCGGTTCTTCAGCCGCGGAGCTCTCGCTCTCGTGCTGGGCATCTACACGTTCTATACGCTCGGCCCGTTCCTGTGGCTGATGACCATGTCGGTGCGCACCACTGCCGAGATCAGCACGGATCACTACGCCTTTCCAAAAAAGTTTCACTGGGAGCAGTTTCGGATCGCCTGGATCGATTCCGACTTCGCGACCTACTTCTGGAACTCAACCATCGTGGTGGTCAGCGCCGTCGCCGTAGTTACCCTGTTTGGCGCTGCCGCCGCCCACGCGCTGGCGCGCTACCGCTTCCGTGGCAACCGCGCTGTCTACGGCATCCTGTTCTCGTCGATCATCTTTCCACCGCAGATCACGCTGATCTCGCTGTACCAGATTTTGGTCGACTATAACCTCTACAACAGCCTGCTCGGCCTGACGCTGGTCTACGTCTCGCTGCAACTGCCACTGACGGTGTATCTGCTGGAAGGCTTCTTCGCCCGCATCCCGCAGGACCTGTTCGATGCCGCCAAGATCGACGGCTACGGCGATCTCGAAATCTTCCGCCGCATCGTGCTGCCGATTGGAATGCCGGCCATCGCCACCACGCTGATCCTGAATTTCATCCAGCTCTGGAACGAGTTTCTGTTCGCGGTGGTGCTGATCACCGATCCCGACAAGCGCACGCTGCCGGTTGGCATCCGCGCCTTCATGGGCGACCACTTCCAGGACATCGGCATGATCGCGACCGGCGTGATGATCTCGGTCATCCCGGTCATCATCGTCTACGTGTTCTTCTCGGAAAAACTCATTCGCGGCATGACTGCCGGCGCAATCAAGTAAGAGGCAGCCATGGCCGTCGTCACGCTCGATCAGATCACCAAGCAATACGGGCCGACCGGTCCCGTTGTCGTTGACCACGTCGATATTCACATCGCCGACGGCGAGTTCATGGTGTTGCTCGGGCCGTCCGGTTGCGGCAAGTCGACCACGCTGCGGATGATCGCCGGGCTTGAGGAGATCAGTTCCGGCAAACTCTCCATCGGCAACCGCGTCGTCAACCAGGTGCCGGCCAAGGATCGCGACATCGCCATGGTGTTCCAGTCCTATGCGCTCTATCCGCATATGAGTGTCGCTGAGAACCTCGCATTCGGCCTGCGCCGTCGCAAGTTTGCCGCCGCCGAAGTCGACCGCCGCGTGAGCGAGGCCGCTTCGATCCTGGGCCTCACGCCGCTGCTCGAACGAAAGCCCAGTGCATTGTCGGGTGGCCAGCGTCAGCGCGTCGCGCTCGGCCGCGCCATGGTGCGGGAGCCGATGGTCTTCTTGTTTGACGAGCCGCTGTCCAATCTCGACGCTGCGCTGCGCGTCAACACCCGCACCGAGATCATCAAGCAGCACAAGCGACTGGGATCCACAATGATCTACGTCACCCACGACCAGGTCGAGGCCATGACCATGGGGACGCGCATCTGTGTCATGAATGCCGGCAAAGTGGCGCAGATCGGCGCACCGCTTGATGTCTACTGGGAGCCCGCCGACACTTTTGTGGCGCGCTTCCTCGGCTCGCCGCCGATGAACCTTGCCAGCGCCATGGTGGCATCCTCCGCCACGGGCCATGGGGCGCGCAGCGCCAGCCTCGAATCACCGCTGACGCGCTGGTCGCCGGCCGTGCTCGGCAGCCTCATCGACAAGAAGATCACGTTCGGGGTTCGCGCCGAAGACCTGTTCATGAACAAGGCGGCGCTGGGATCCGAACCAGCAGGCCTTGTGCGCGGCCGTGTCATCGCCGTCGAGCCGCTTGGCGCCGAGACGCTGCTGTTGATCGAAGTCGAGCCCGGTGTCGAATGGACTGCGCGGCTGCCGCGCCACGTCCCGGTATCGACAGACGAAATCGTGGAGTTGTACTACCCTGCAAGCGCCGCCTTCATCTTCGACGCCACCACCGGCCGTGCTGTGATCGGCGAAGCCCGCCGGGATCCCCGGCAGTGAGCGGCGCATTGCGCGTCGGCCTGATCGGTGCCGGCTGGGTCACGCAGTACCATCTACAGGCTTGGCAGAAGCTGGCTGGCAGGGCGGATATCGTTGCCATTGCCGATCCCTCCGTGGAGAATGTCGCCACGCGTGCCGACGCCTTCGGGATCGACAAGCGTTTCTCCGGTGCGCAGGCGATGCTGGATGGATGCCAACTCGACGCGGTGGATATTGCCGCGCCACGCGCGGTCCATGCCGAACTGGTGCGGCTGGTGGCCGACCGCGGCATTCCCGTGATCTGCCAGAAGCCGCTGGCGCCGACGCTCGTCGAAGCCGAGATCTTGGCGCGCGACGTGGAAGGCCGCATCCGCCTGATGGTCCATGAGAACTGGCGGTTTCGTGATTACTATCGCGACGCTGCCGGCTGGATTCGCGACGGCCGCATCGGCGAGATCACCGCGGCGCGGCTGATGCTGGTTACATCAGGCACCATCAAGGATTCAAACGGCCAGTATCCCGCGCTCGTCCGCCAGCCCCTCATGCGCAATGAGACGAGGATGCTGGTGGCCGAAGTGCTGATCCATCATCTCGACACCTTGCGCATGCTGCTCGGGCCGCTCGACGTCACGGCGGCCACGCTGACCCAGACTTGCACCGAGATTGCCGGCGAAGATGGCGCGGTCATCCAGTTGCAGTCGCAGGGCGGCGCCGGCGTGTCGCTCTTCGCCACCTTTGCCGCCCACGGCGCGCCGCCGGCACAATCCGACCGGCTCGACATTCTCGGCAAGGACGGCGCGATCCGGCTAGAGGGTAACGAACTGCAGCTGTTCGGCGCGCAGCCGGAAACGCGCAGCTACGATCTCGCCGCCAGCTATCAGGGCTCCTACGACGCCACTATCGCGCATTTCGTCGAGGCACTTGCGAGCGGCGCGCCATTCGAGACCTCGCCGAAGGATAATCTCCAGACCCTGCGGCTGGTGGAGGATTGCTACCGGCTCTCCGGTCGGGACAATCGACCGTGACAATCACCAGAATGCCGGAGTCGCGGATGGACGAGCAGGCCGAAATCATCAAGCGTCTCGAAGAGGACATCATCTTCGGCCGGCTGCCTCCGGGTGCGCGGCTGATCGAGGACAGCCTCATGGCCCGCTACGGCGCGTCGCGGCACTTCGTCCGTCAGGCGCTGGTTCAGCTCGAACACACCGGCATCGTCCAGCGTGAGAAGAATGTCGGTGCCACCGTGCGCTCTTATTCGGCGGAACAGGTACGCCAGATCTACGAGGTCCGCGAGATGCTGACGCGGCAGGCCGCTTTAATGATCCGCCTGCCGGCACCGGCGGCGCTGGTGGCCGAGCTCGAGGCGCTGCAGGCAGAATACGTCGCCAATGCCGAGAAGGGCGACCTGCGCGGCATCCACGACACCAACGATGCGTTTCACGTGGCGTTGTTTGGCGCCTGCGGCAATCCCTACCTGGTAGGGTCGCTGCAGGATTATATGGGCCTGACCCTCCCGATGCGCGCCAAGAATCTGGCCGACCGCGAGGGCCTGCGGGTCTCCATCAACCAGCACAATGTCATGATTGCGCTGCTGCGCGGCAATGATAACTGGGCGCTGGCCCAGTTGTGCGTCGAACACATGCATTCGAGCAAAGCTGATTACCTCGCGCGCATTGCCGATGTCTGGGTGGACGTGCAGGACAATTCCACCGACGTGTAGTCACTACGCCCGATCTCGGGTCAAAGGATAGAAGATGGATCTCGGACTGAACAACAAGGTTGCACTGGTGCTCGGCGCCGGCGGCGGGCTTGGCAGCGCCATTGCGTTGACGCTGTCGAAGGAAGGCGCGCGTGTCGCGCTTGCCGATATCGACGCCGCGGCGGTTGAACGCGTGGTTGCGGAGATCGTCGCGGCCGGTGGCAAGGCGATGGCCGTGCCGTTCGATCTCGCCGACCGCGCCGCCATGGCGGCGCGCGTCACCGAAATCGAGGCCAGGTTCGGCCCGGTCGATGTGCTGGTCAACAACACCGGCGGTCCGCCGCCGACGCCGGCCGCGGGCCAGGATCCGGCGTTGTGGAGCAAAAGCTTCGACCAGATGGTGCTGTCGGTGATTGCGCTGACCGATCGCGTGCTGCCCGGAATGCGCAGCCGAAAGTGGGGCCGCATCGTCACCTCGACCTCGTCGGGCGTGGTCGCGCCGATCCCCAACCTGGGTATTTCCAACGCGTTGCGGCTGACGCTGGTCGGTTGGTCGAAGACCTTGGCCCGCGAAGTCGGTAGCGACAACATCACCGCCAATATCGTGCTGCCCGGCCGCATCGCCACCAAGCGCATCACCTTTCTCGACGAGCAGAAGGCCAAGCGCGAAAACCGCAGCGTCGAGCAGGTATCAGCGGAAAGCACCGCGTCGATCCCTGCCGGCCGCTACGGCGATCCGCAGGAATATGCAGACGTCGTGGCGTTTCTTGCCTCTACCCGCGCCTCCTACGTCAACGGCTCGGTGATCCGCGTCGATGGCGGCTATATCGCCAGCATCTGAAGGAAACATCATGGCCCTCGACGCAACCGCCTCCGGCGTATTCCCGATCGCGCCCACCCCGTTCCATCCCGATGGCCGGATCGACGAGGCTTCGGTCGGTACCCTCATCGACGGTTACCTGAAGGCTGGCTCGACCGGCGTGACCGTGCTCGGCATCATGGGCGAGGCCCCGAAGCTCGAGCCGGAGGAGTCCATCGCCATCGCCGACCGCTTCATCAAGGGCTTTGGCAAGCTGCCGGTGATCGTCGGCGTTTCCGCACCCGGCTTCGCCGCCATGCGCGCGCTGTCGCGCACAGTGATGGAGAAGGGCGCCGCCGGCGTCATGATCGCGCCGGTGCCGAGCCTGCGCACCGACGACCAAATCATCGGCTACTACCGCCAGGCGATCGAGGCGATCGGCTCCGACATTCCGTTCGTGATTCAGGACTATCCGTTGACGCTGTCGGTGCAAATGACGCCGAAGGTAATCCGCAGCATCGTGCAGGAGCACGCGTCCTGCGTCATGCTGAAGCACGAGGATTGGCCGGGGCTGGAGAAGATCTCCACGCTGCGCAGCTTCCAGGCCGACGGTTCGATGAAGCCGATCTCGATCCTCACCGGCAACGGCGGGCTGTTCCTTGATTTCGAAATGGAACGCGGCGTCGACGGCGCGATGACCGGCTACGCCTTCCCGGACATGCTGGTCGAACTGGTCAAGTTGCAGAAGGCCGGCGAGCGCGACGAGGCGCACGATCTGTTCGATGTCCACCTGCCGCTGCTGCGCTACGAGCAACAGCAGGGCGTCGGCCTCGCGGTGCGAAAATACGTGATGATGAAGCGCGGCTTCATTGCCTCGGACGCGCAACGCAAGCCGTGGCCGGCGCTCTCGGCCAAGGCCAGGGAAGAGATCGACTATCTGCTGGCGCGGCTTGCACGCGCGGGCAAGTGAGACGCCATTATTATCCGGCGACCCCTGCCGACGCGAAATGGCCACGGGCGGGAAGCCGGTGGCCATTGATGTAAAAGTTCCTACTCCGGCTGGATGCCGAGCCCTTGAATGACCTTGCCTGTGTTCGCGAGTTCGGCGTCCAGGAACTGCTTCGCGCCGGCGGGTGTCACCGCGTCGCCGATGCGGACATCGAAGCCGAGGGTCGGGGCGCGCTCTTGCACTTCAGGCGAGTTGATCGCACGCGCGACCTCGAAGCTGAGTTTTTGCACGATGTCCGGCGGTGTGCCGGCCGGCGCCATGAACATGAACCAGCCTTGGAGGTCGACGCTCTTCAGCGTTTCGGAGATAGCGGGCACGTCCGGCAGGGAAGCGATCCGTGTACTGCCGGCAACGGCCAACGGGCGCAGCGTCTTGGCCGCAATGAAGGGCTCGGCCACGGAGGCGGACTGGATGGTTACCTGGATGCGTCCGGTGATGCTGTCCTGCACCGCGTTGGTGGTCGTGTTGTAGGGCACCAGCACGAAACCGGTCCCCGCCTGCTTGTTGATGGATTGCGCGATCAGGCCCGAGATGTTGCGCGGCCCATCGACCGCCATGCTAAGGGAGCCCGGTGCCTGTTTCTCAAGGGCTATCAATTCCGCCAGCGTATTCGCTTTGACTTCAGGGTTGACGAGAAGCACGTGGTTGCTGCGCGCTACCGTCGCCACCGGCACAAAGTCCTTGATCGGATCGTAGGGCAGCTTCTTGAACGTGTACGGATTGGTGACCAGCGCTGCCGAAGTCGCGAACAGGAACGTGTAGCCGTCCGGGGCTGCGCGGGCGACGGTCTGGGTGCCGATGAGGTTGGCAGCGCCCGGCCGGTTCTCGACCACAAATTGTTGCCCGAGCGCCTTGCCCAATTTGTCGACGATGATGCGGCACAGCACATCCGGGCTGTTGCCGGCAGCCTGCGAGACCACCACGGTAATCGGCCGGGTTGGCCATGACTGCGCGAGCGCTGGGGTCGTGAGGCCCAGCACGCCGCCCATTAGGAGCGCGAGGTGAGATCGTCCGAGCATATTAATCCTCCTTGAGTGAGTGCCTGCGATTTTTCATCGCTTAAGGCTGCGATCCGTTGGTCAGCTCGTCGATGGCGGGGCGGCGCGCGATGCGCGCTCCGCCTTCCATCAGATCTCGTCGGAGACGCCATTACGCAGAACGCCCAGCCGATCGATTTCGACTTCGACGATATCGCCGGGCTTCAGCCACAGCGGCGGGGTGCGCTTGGCACCCACACCGCCGGGCGTACCGGTGACGATCACGTCGCCCGGCTCCAGTCGCGTGAACGACGAGCAGTATTCAATCTGACGCGGAATATCGAAGATCATCTGATCGATCGTCGCATCCTGGACGATCTGGCCGTTGACGCGTGTCTGCAGCCGAAGTGGCTTCACGTCGCCGAGTTCATCCGGCGTCATCATCCACGGGCCGAACGCGCCGGTTTCCGGAAAATTTTTGCCGGGCGTGAACTGGTGCGTATGGCGCTGGAAGTCGCGCACGCTGCCTTCGTTGTAGCAGGCATAGCCGGCTATGTGGATCCACGCATCGGCCTGCGTGATATGGCGGCCGGGCTTCCCGATAATGATCGCAAGCTCGCCTTCGTAATCGAGATGGGTCGAAAGCTTCGGCCGGACGATGTCGGCGAGATGGCCGGTCTGGCTGTTGGCGAACCGCGCGAATACGGTCGGGTTCTCGACTTCGGAGCGGCCCGTTTCCTTGCGGTGCGTTTCGTAATTGAGGCCGATACAGAGAATCTTGTCGGGATTCGGAATGACCGGCAGCCATGCGATGTCGGCCGTCGGATATCGCTTCGCCTCGCGCGCGGCCTTGCCGACGGCCGACAGCGCGTCTGCGGCAATGACGGATTTGAGATCGGGGTAGCGGTGTTTCAGGACGGCGCCGACGTCGAGCGCGTCCTCGCCCTCGATCACACCCCAGCTGCGGTTGTTGCCGATCTTGAAGCTTGCCAGTTTCATGGTGACGTCCTCGCTTTGGAAACCGCGGTGCGGTGATGAAGGGGCGAAATCATTGCAGGCCTGCCGCCAGGTCGGCGAGCAGCTTGCGGAGCGCGTCGTCGTTGCTGGCGACGCCGAACACGTAGTGGTCCGGCCGGACGATCGCGGCGCCGCAGCCGTAGCGATCGAACCAGCTCGCGCCGACGCCGTCCTGTTCGACGAAGGCGTCGGTGTTGTGACCCGGTGCATCGGCCGAAGCGATGCGGATCGGCCGTACGCCGAGCCGGATCAGCTCCGCCTGGATGTCAGCCGCCGGCACGACGGCGCTTCGCGCATCGAGCACAAGCCGCCAGCCGGTGCCTGCGACCGCGTCCAGCAACTCTCGTCCCTTCGCCGTCCCGATCCAGGGCTGTGGAAACAGCGTGCCGTGCGCGGGATGCAGCGGGCGCGCCAGCAGGCCGGTCTGTAGCGGTGGTACGATTTCCTGGCGGGTCACGGTGCGTGGCTGACCGCCACCTTCCGCGAGGATGCGCAGATCGCGCGCCTCGGCGGCGACCGGATCGCGTTCGCAGATGACGTGGCCGATCGCCTTGATCCGCGAGGTCAACTGGCGGACATGGTCGCTGCGCTCTTCACTGTAACTGTCGAGCAGCGCGTCGCCGGACTGGCCCGCGAGAACGCGATCGAGCTTCCACACCAGATTGGCGACATCGCGAATACCCTGGCACATGCCCTGGCCGATGAAGGGCGGTTGCTGGTGCGCGGCGTCGCCGGCGAGGAAGACGCGGCCGCTCCGCCATCGCTCGGCGACCAGCGCATGAAACCGGTAGCTCGCGGCGCGCCACAATATGGCGTCGTCCGGGGTGATCCATCGCGCCAGCAGCCGCCACACCTGCGCTGCCGTCTCCATTTCGGAAGGGTCTTCGCCGGGCAACAGCATAATCTCGAAGCGGCGATGATTTCCGGGGCCGATGATGAACGACGTCGGCCGCGACGGCTCACAGAATTGGGCCGCGGTCTCCGGCAGCTGGCGGAGGGCGCCGTTGTTGACTTGCAGGTCGACCACCAGCCAGGGCTCGTCGAACACCAGATCTTCAAAGCCGATGCCGAGCTGCTGCCTGACCGGGCTTGAGGCGCCGTCACAGGCGATCACATAGTCCGTGGTCATCGAACGCGTCGCACCGCTATCGTCGCGCAGATGCAGTGTGACCTGATGCTCCGATTGGTCGAAGCCGACCAGTTCCGTGCCCAAATCGACCGTCACGCTGTCATAGGCTGCGGCATGCGCGCGCAACGCCGCCTCGACCGGCGGCTGCGTGAACACCATGCTGGGCGTGTAGCCCAGCGGATACGGTTCGGCGACCATGTCGATGCGCCGGATTAACTGGCCTTTGGCGCCAAAATGCTGCGATGCCGGAAACGGCGCGATGAATGGCAGCACGCGCTCGGCAGCACCAAGATTATCGAGCACGCGCAGGATCTCATGATCGATCGCTATCGCGCGGGGCTTGTCATAGACGTTGCGCTGGCGGTCGATGGCCAGCGTGCGGATGTCGCGGTCGCCGAGCAGGCTGGTGGCGATGGCGCCAGACGGGCCGTGGCCGACCACGACCACCTGGAAATCGCTGCGGGATGGTTGCGGTGAAAGCGTCACACGGCACTCCAGCTAAATTCGACAACGCGGCGGATGAAGCGACTACGCATCGGCGAAGCGCACGGCGATCTGCGCCGCTTTGACGTGATCGGCCTTGGGCGGGGCGATGCCCCAGTGATCGGTGCGGCCCGGTGGCCAACTCCATTCCGACGGGCCACGCACCACATAGTCGTCGTCGACCTGCAGCACTTCGGCGGTGTATTCGATGACGACGCCCAGCGGATCGATGAAATAAGCGAAGACGTTGTCGCCCGGCCCGTGGCGGCCGACGCCCCAGGCGATCGGAAATCCGGCGTCGATCAGGCGGCCGGAGCCGCGCATCACCGCCTCCAGGTCCGGCATCAGGAAGGCGACGTGGTTGAGCCCGTTGACGGGGGCATTGGCGATGACGATGGCGTGGTGATCGGCGTTGCAGCGCACGAACGCCATGGCTTTCGACCGGTCGGTCAGGCGAAACCCGAGCGCGCGTTGGTAGAACGCCGCCAGGCCATCGACATCGGTGCTGTTGATATTGACATGCGCCAATCGAACCGGCCGATAGCCGAGGGCGAGTGGCGCGTGCTGCGCATCGCCGTAGACGAAACGCAGCACGCCACCGTCCGGTGAACGGACGGTCATGACCATGCCGCCGTCGGGACCGGGGTTGGCCACCGGGCCGGACAGCTGCGTCGCGCCATGCTCCCGGCAAGCGACGTCCACGCGTTCGAAATCCGCGTCCCGGTCGAGACGGAAGGTGATGGCCCGGAGGGCAGGGCCGTCGCCTTGACGTAACGCCACCACATGATGATCGGTGCCGCTGGCGCGCAGATAGCTCACGCCGTCGTGGCGCGTGACGAGATCGAGCCCCCAGACGGAGGTGTAGAAGGCTTCGGATCTCGCGAGGTCGGGCGTGTCGAGATCGACGCTGCGCAAGGCGGTGACGGGGAAATGGCTCATGGTGAAACCCGCTCACCCGTTCCGAGAAAGCGCCGCGCGTTGTCGCGTATCACGAGGTTGCGGGTGGCTTCGTTGGCGATGGCTGACGCCGCTCGCGCCACCGGGGTGTGGTCGTGGAAGGCGAACGGATAATCGGTGCCGAGCATGATCTGCGTTGCGCCGAACTTGGCGATCAGGTGAAGCAGCGTGGCATCGTCGTAGACAAGGGCGTCGTAATACAGCCGGCGCGCCTGTGCGACGGGAGCCTCCTGAATGCTTTCCTGCAGCACGGGAAATACCTGATAGCCTTCCTGCAGCCGCGGCAGCAGCGAGGCCAGCGTGCCGCCGCCATGGCTGAAGGCGATGCGCAGGCCGGGCCGGCGCAGCAGCAGGTTCGATGTAATCACCGAGGCCGCGGCGAGGCCGATGTCGGTGGGATAGGCGAGAACCTGCTGCAGTTGCGCCGGGCCGATCAGCCGGTCCATGCCGGCGGGGCGCAGCGCATGGACGAAAACCGCCATGTCGAGCTTCTCGACTTCGGCAAACAGCCCGCCGAAATCGGGAGACCCGATCGGCTTGCCGTTGACGTTGCTGCCGATCTCGATGCCAGCGAAGCCGAGCTCATGCTTCAGCCGGCGCAGTTCGGCGATCGCGCGGTCGATGTCCTGCAGCGGCAGCGCGCCCAAAGCGACCAGCCGGCCGCCGGCATGCGCGACCATCTCGGCCATCTGGTCGTTGATGTAGCGCAGCAGGTCATCGGCCGCGGCGGGATCCATCCAGTACGACAGCAGCTCCGGCATCGGCGAAATCGCCTGGAGGCGGAGGCCCATTTCCTCCATGTCGGCAACGCGTTTCTCGACGTCCCAGCAACGGTCGGACACCGTGCGGTAGACGCGGCCGGCCATCATCACATGCTTGTGGCAGGGGTTGGCATCGGTCATTGACGGCCAATCGGCCGGCACGGCGGCCCCCATGTATCGGGGAAACGACGCCGGTACGACGTGCGCGTGGACGTCGATTCCGCAGCCGCACGTGGACAGGATGCTCACAGGCGTGGAAGTTCGTCGGAATGCGACCGCAGGACAACGATGACCGTCGTGTTGGCTATTATTAGAGTCCTATTGCCCAGCATTTTCGTTCCCGGTCGCTTATTCGTTTGTTGCTCTACCCATAACTTATAAAAAAACCGTCCGGCAACATAAATTTATAAATTTCTTCATTTCAATGAAAAGTGTATACAGGCCCAGGACCAGGCCGGATGTGGCCGGCGGCATAGGAGATCATTCGGCGTGGACAGGACATCAGTGCTTCGCTTGGCGTCACCGGCGCCATCGACTCAGGCGAGCACGGTCTACGATCGCCTGCGCGACGACCTGCTATCCGGGCGGCTGGAGCCCGGTCGGAAATTGCAGATGCGTTTCCTCAGCGATCGGTACCAGATCGGCCAGACCCCGCTACGCGAGGCGCTGAACCGGCTGACGGCGGACGGTCTGGTGGAAGGTCGCGAGCAGCGTGGCTTTTACGTCGCTGCCATCAGCCGCAGCGAACTGGCCGAACTGACCAAAACGCGATGCTGGGTCGAGAGTCTGGCGCTGCGCGAATCCATGGCGGCCGCCACCCCTCAGTGGGAAGAACAATTGCTGCTGGCGCAGCATCGCCTCAGCCGATCACCCCGTTCGCTTAACCCCGAGCACTTTGAAGACAATCCGGAGTGGGAGCGCCTGCACCGCTCCTACCACGGCACGCTGATCGGAAATTGCGGATCGCAATCCCTGATCGGCTTCTGCGGTCAGCTCGCCGACCAGCTGTACCGCTATCGGCGTCTGTCGATCCGCAAGGCTTTCCCGTCGCGGCACGTCGCCGACGAACACCAGGCCATCTTGAACGCTGTGCTGAGCAAAGATGCGGAAGTCGCGGTGGCCCTGCTCACCACGCACTACGGCCGGACGGCTGAAGTCATTCTGCAGGACGAGCAGATCTTCCCGGAACTAAAAAGACTTGACGAGTTCGCCTGACATTCCAGGTGTCATTCAGTCGGCTCGTCGGCCCGCTGATAAGTGATAAGTAACGAGCAGATTTGCGATCCGATTCTGAGATCAACCGTATTAATCGCGCATCCCGACCATTCCGGCTGGATTTTCCCGTTGCCTTGCGAATATCACACGCTTCATCATGTGTAATGAAGGAATTAGCCCGATTGCCCCGCTCATACTCGAAGAAGCGCGTAGTAGGCCGCGATAGCTCCGAAATCATCAACCCCGCATCGCGCCCTCCGCTTCCCTCGATCGCGAAGATGTCAAAACCATACCGATTGCGAAGTCCGTCTTAGAACTTACTCGTGACCGGTCGCCTTTGGCGCAAAAGCGGATGCACGGACTTTAAGCTTTCTGTTGCCAAGGCAACTATTCTGTGACAATTTTTCCGGATAGAGCGCACCAGAGCGATTGATCGCCGCGCCTTTGGGAGAGAAACGATGGTGGACCGCGTCGGTGGGACAGCAATCGCGCCTGCGTGCGATTTTTTATTCGGAAGGATCGTTGACCGCGCCGAGATTGCCATGGATTCTGCGCAGGAGGTCGATCAGCACCTCGCGTTCACGCTCGTCGAGGCAGGACAGCAGCTTCCGTTCCCGCTCCAAGGCAGCGCCGATCACCGCGTCATGCGTGGCTCGCCCCTTCGCGGTCAACGCAATCGAATGACTGCGGCCGTCCTGGCGGTCGGCGTCGATCGTGATCAACCCGCGTTCCCGCAGCATCGCGAGCGTACGGCTCACCGGCCCCTTGTCGAAGCCAATGACATTGCAGATGCGCGACGCGGGAATGCCGGGCTCGATCGCCAGAAGCGACATGATGCGCCACTCGGTGACGTTCACGCCGAAACGCTTCTGGTAGAACGCCGTCGCACTGCGCGACAGCTTGTTGGCGATAAAGGTCACAAAAGCAGGTACGTAACGCTCGAGATCCAGCAGTTGTCCCGTTTTGGCAGGCCCGGCGACGGATTTGGCTTTTGCGGTCGTACGTCCCGCCTTGCTCTTCCCGTTCTTGCTCATGCGACTGAATTCCGACTGCCTCTTCCGTCGAGCCGAAGCGGCCGACCGGTTCACTGCGCCCAGAAGTAAAGACAACCGCCCGCTATTGCCAAGCAGAAAAGCAGGAGAATCTCATGGTCGCGACAGATGCCTCTGCCTCCTCCCGCCCCCCGGCTGTGCTGGCTTTTGACATGGATGGTCGTCAAGCCGGCGCGTCGCCAGCGATCCCCATCCTCGACGTCGATCCGTTTGCGATGGAGTTCTTCGCTGATCCGCATCCGACGCATGAAGTGCTGCGCGAGGCTGGACCTGTCGTGTATCTCGACAAATGGAACGTGTTCGCCGTGGCGCGCTATGCCGAAGTCCATGCCGTGCTCAACGACCCGCAGACGTTCTGCTCGAGCCGCGGTGTCGGTCTCAGCGATTTCGCCAACGAAAAACCGTGGCGACCGCCAAGCCTGATCCTCGAAGCCGATCCACCCGCGCATACGCGGACCCGCGCGGTGCTCAGCAAGGTACTGTCGCCGGCGGTGATGAAGCAGCTCCGGGACGGGTTTGCGGCGGCGGCGGAGGCGAAGGTCGATGAGTTGCTGGCGAGGGGAAGTTTTGACGCCATCAGCGATCTGGCCGAGGCCTTCCCGCTATCGGTGTTTCCCGATGCGATGGGGCTGCAGCAGGAGGGGCGCGAGAACCTGCTGCCCTATGCCGGCCTGGTGTTCAACGCCTTCGGCCCACCCAACGAGCTGCGCGAGGCCGCGATTGCCCGCTCGGCGCCGCATCAGGCCTATGTGCTGGAACAGTGTCAGCGCGAGAATCTCGCCCCCGGCGGGTTCGGCGCCTGCATCCACGCCCGGGTCGATAGCGGTGACATCACGGCGGCCGAGGCGCCGCTGCTGGTGCGCTCGCTGCTGTCGGCCGGGCTCGATACCACGGTGAACGGCATCGGCGCGGCGCTCTATTGCCTGGCGCGCTACCCCCAGGAATTCGCCCGGCTGCGCGCCGATCTCTCGCTCGCCCGCAATGCCTTCGAGGAAGCCGTTCGCTATGAGAGCCCGGTGCAGACGTTCTTCCGCACCACGACAAGGGATGTCGAGATCAGCGGGCATCGCGTCGGCGAGGGCGAGAAGGTCCTGATGTTTCTGGCGGCTGCCAACCGCGATCCGCGGCGTTGGGCAGAGCCCGATCGTTACGATATTACGCGCAAGACCTCCGGCCACGTCGGCTTTGGATCCGGCGTCCATTTGTGCGTGGGCCAGTTGGTGGCGCGGCTGGAGGGCGAAGTAATGCTTTCCGCACTCGCACGAAAAGTTGCATCGATCGAGATCACCGGCAAGCCGACGCGCCGCTTCAACAACACGCTGCGCGGGCTCGAAAGCCTGCCGGTCAAACTCACCGCGGCCTGAGGGGATCCATGCCAAGCGTCACCTACATTCATTCCGACGGCCGAGCCGAAACCGTCACCGCCGGCGACGGTGACAGCGCGATGATCACGGCGATGCAGAACGGCGTCGATGGCATCGTCGGCGAGTGCGGCGGCGGTCTGGTCTGCGCCACCTGTCACGTCTATGTCGATGACGCCTGGATGGAAAAGGTCGGGGCCGCCGCGACCGACGAAGACGAGATGCTGGAGGGCGTTGCGGCGGAGCGAAGCCCGAACAGCCGGCTATCCTGCCAGATCAAGATGACCGATGCACTCGACGGCCTCGTGCTGCGACTGCCGGACCGACAATTCTAATTGCGAGAACGAAGCGGCCGGCAACGTCCGGACCCGCGAAACAACGACAAAGGGGAATACCATGAAGGGCTTCACGACAGTTCTGGCCGCGGCGGCATCGTGCGTGATGGCCGGCGCCGCGCAAGCGCAGATTTCCGACGACTTCGTGCGCGTCGGCGTGCTCAACGATATTTCCGGGGTGTTCCAGGACACCAACGGCATGGGTTCGGTGGAAGCCGCGCGAATGGCCGCTGAGGACTTCAACGGCGGCGGCAAGAATATCAAGGTCGAGATCGTCTATGCCGACCATCAGAACAAAGCCGATGTCGGCTCGGGCATCGCGCGAAAATGGCTCGATGTCGAAAAGGTCGATGCCATCGTCGATGTGCCGAACTCTTCGGTGGGGCTCGCGATCAACAACATCGCGCGCAATACCAAGATGACTTTCCTGGCGTCGTCCACCGCGACCTCCGACCTCACCGGGAAGGATTGCTCGCCTAACACCATCCAGTGGGTCAACGATGCCTGGGCCACCGGCAACACCACGGCCGCGGCGATGATGCAGCGTGGCGGCGACGACTGGTACTTCCTCACGGTCAACTACGCGCTCGGGCAGGGCATCGAGGCCGAGGCTAGCAACTATATTACTAGGAACGGTGGCAAGGTGCTCGGCTCCTCGAAGCACCCGCTCGGCACTTCCGACTTCGCCTCGCTGCTGCTGCAGGCGCAGGGCTCCAAGGCCAAGGTCATCGGCCTTGCCAATGCCGGCGCCGACACCATCAATGCGGTGAAGCAGGCTGGCGAGTTTGGCATGCAGGATGGTCCGCAAAAACTGGTGGCGTTCCTGATCTTCATCAATGACGTTCACGGCATGGGCCTCAAGGCCGCGCAGGGCTTGCTGCTGACCGAGTCGTTCTATTGGGACATGGACGAGGACACCCGCGCTTTCGCCAAGCGCTTCGCCCAGCGCCCCGGCATGAACGGCAAGATGCCCAGCGGTAATCAGGCGGGCGTCTATGCATCGACGTTGGCCTATCTAAATGCGGTGGCGGCCAAGGGCAGCGATGACGCCGGTGTGGTGGTCCCGCAGATGAAGACTTTCAAAGGCAAGGATAAGCTGTTCGGGGAAATTGCGATCCGCGCAGACGGCCGCGTCACTCACCCGATTTACCTGTTCGAGATCAAAAAGCCGGCAGAGTCGAAATATCCGTACGATTACTACAAACTGCTATCGACCGTGTCCGCTGACAAAGCCTTCCGTCCGATGGAACAGGGCGGCTGCCAGCTAGTAAAATGAGCCTTCGAGTCGGGCGCCGCTAAACCCGCGCTCGACTTTGCCGCGATGCAGGCGAATTGCGCAACATGTGGAAGCCGACCCAGCAGGCCGGCCTGTGGGTCCACGTTGGCAATCTCAGCCAGTCGCGCTCCTACTCGCAATACCTCGCTTTGATCCCAGAAAGCGGAAATTGCCCGACGACGCTTCTGGCACAACGCGGTCGTTGCAGGGTCAACATCGCGCGTTGAGTATCGATGTTGCTCACCATCAGCTATCGACGTGCATGATCGACAAGCTCGCGCATCAACTTCTCGGAGCCGTCGATAAACACCCTCACGGCGTCGTTCACGATGTCGTCCAGTTGGTCCGGCGTGGGGGTCTCATAGACGAACCGCCGGATGGCCATGTAGAAAATGCGGCCGTGCAGACCCCAGAACATCTCGATCTCGCGCTCTGACAATGGGACCTCGTCGCTCGACGGCAGTTTCAGGTCGTGACGGAGCTCGCAGCATGCGGGTTCGATGATCTGATCGCGCACGATCTGAAGGTAGCGCTTGGTGATGTCGAAGGATTTTAGGCCGGAGAAGACGAAGATTCTCACCCAGTTGTACTCGAAGACTTGTCCGACATATTCCAGATAAAAGCGTGACAGCCGCGTCTGCAGCGAAAGGGTTCGATCCCCGATGAGAGCGTTCCATGAGGGCGACCAGCGGCTGAGATAGATTTCTTCGTAGACGCGCTCGATCAACGCTTCTTTGCTTGGAAAGTGACGGTAGATCGCCGAGTGGGTGATGCCCATTCGTTTGGCCAGTTCGCGAGTCTGCCCGCCGAATCCCTGTTCGGCGAAAAATTTCACGGCCTCATCGACGATGAACCGCTCGCGCTCTGCCGCCCGCATGTTGCGGCGCGGTGGTTTTTTGGCTGATTTGGCGGGTTTCTTGGCCATTTTGCTTCGGTTTGTGGAGGCCACTGAATAGCCCAATTCGAAAAACAGACCAAATGGTCATTTTAATTTGACCGCAAGGACTCCACGTGTTCTAGATTTGAGACCAGATGGTTACAAATCTGGCGGATGAAACGTTGGGAGTTCAAGCTTGAAGGCGCGGGCGTTCAGCTATGCTAGGCCCTCCACCGTGATGGAGGCGCTGGAAGCTTTTGAAGGGTGTGGCGAGGACGCGAGTTATATCGCGGGCGGCCAGAGCCTCGTGCCGGCGCTTGCCTTGCGCCTGCAGGCGCCGCAGTTGCTGATCGACATCGCTCATATCGACGCCCTTCGTGGCGTTGAGCTGCAGGGTGACTGGCTGCGGATCGGCGCGCTGGTGCGGCATTGCGAGGTGCTGTCCGATCCCCTGATCCGACAATACGCGCCGCTCTACAGCGAGGCCGCGCCGCATGTGGCGCATCCGGCGATCCGCAACAAGGGTACGCTCGGCGGCAGCCTGTCGCATGCCGATCCGGCGTCGGAATTTCCCGCCGTGACATTGGCGTTGGGCGCAGAACTCGAAATCGCCAATCGGCAGGGGACGCGTCGCGTCGCGGCCGATGATTTCTTCATCGACCTGTTTCAGACGGCGATCGAACCGGGCGAGCTGCTCGTCGCCATCCATGTGCCGGTGGTTCGCCCCGGCCATCGCTGGGCGTTTCACGAGTTGGCACGCCGGCGCGGCGATTTCGCGCTGGTCGGCTGCGGAATTCTGGCCGAGTTCGCGGATGACGCGGTCGAGAATATCCGCATCGCGTTTTTCTCCGTGGGCAGCACGCCGTTACGGGCCCGGCAGGTCGAAAAAAGCCTGGTCGGCAAGCGTCTGGATCAGGCCGCGATCGCTGCCGCGCAGGCGTTGGTCGGCGACGATCTCGATCCGCCCGACGACGAGCAGGTGCCGCCCGCCATGAAGCGGCATCTTGCGCGCGTCCTCTTGGGACGCCTGCTCGGCCAGATCGCAAGGCAGGGCTCATGAGCGAACTGGTCAACGTCACCATGACCGTCAACGGCAACGACGTGTCGCACAACATCGCGCCGCGCCACACGCTGGCGGATTTCCTGCGCCAGACGCTGGAGCTGACCGGCACCCATACCGGATGCGAGATGGGCGTTTGCGGCGCATGCCTCGTCGTGCTCGACGGGCGCGTGGTGCATTCCTGCCTGACCTTCGCCGTGCAGGCGAGCGGCTCGACGATCGAGACCGTGGAAGGTCTGACCGAACGCGCGGTCATCGCCGATCTGCAGGAGGCCTTTCATCAGCGCAATGCGCTGCAATGCGGGTTCTGTACGCCCGGCATGCTGATGACGGCCTACAGCCTGCTGGAGCAGCCGGGCGTGCCGTCGCGCGAAGTGATCCGCGATGCGCTGTCAGGTAACTACTGTCGCTGCACCGGCTATGAGGCGATTGTGGACGCGATCGAGAAGGTCGCGCGCGATCGCGCCGCCGTCGCCCATGCGTCCGCTCCCGAGGAGGTCCTCGGATGAATGCGCTGACCCCGTTCGATCGCCCGAATTCCTATATCGGCCGCTCCGTACCGCGCCCCAACGCCAAGCGGCTGCTGGCCGGCCGCGGCCGTTATGTCACCGATATAGTGCTGCCGCGCATGCTGCACGTGGCCTATGTGCGCAGCCCCTACGCTCATGCGCGGATCGTCTCGATCGACGCGCAGGCCGCGCGCGAGATGCCCGGCGTCCGGCTGGTGGCGACTGGCGAAGACCTCGCAAAACTCTGCACGCCATGGGTCGGCACCATGGAGCATTTCAAGGGCATGAAATCGCCGCCGCAACTGCCGTTGCCGATCGACAAGGTGGTGTGGTCGGGGCAGGCGGTGGTCGCGATCGTGGCCGACACGCGCGCACTGGCCGAAGATGCCGCCGAGGTCGTCTCCATCGAATTCGACGAGCTGCCGGCCGTCATCGATATCGACGCCGCGCGCGAACCAGGAGCTGCGCTGATCTCCCCGGGGCTCGGCAGCAATCTTTGCTTTCACGGCAAGATCGATACCGGCGGCATCGACGATGTCTTCGCCGGTGCCGCTTATGTGGTGGAGGAGGAGTTTCACTTCGGCCGACATACCGCAGTGACCTTGGAGCCGCGCGCGATCATCGCGGATTACGACGCCAGCGAGCGGCAACTGACGGTGCATCACGCCACGCAGACGCCGTATCAGTTCCAGGACATTTACGCGCGCCATTACGGCATCCCCGAATCCCGGGTCCGCGTGATCGCACCGGATATCGGCGGTTCGTTCGGCATGAAGCTGCACATGTATCACGAAGACATGGCGGTGGTCGGGCTCAGCATGATGCTCGGTCGTCCCGTGAAATACGTCGCCGACCGCATCGAATCCTTCGTGTCCGACATCCACGCGCGCGATCACCGCGTCCGCGCACGCATGGCGGCCGATGCGGACGGCAATATCCTGGCGATGGACGTCGAGGACGTGACGGGCATCGGTGCGTTCTCGGCCTATCCGCGCACCAGCGTGGTGGAGGGCAACCAAGTCTACCGCCTGATGGGCGCGCCCTACACGTTCAGGAATTATCGCGCCGATCTCCAGGTCGTGTTCCAGAACAAGGTGCAGATGAGCCAGTACCGGGCCGTCGGGCATCCGATCGCCTGCACCGTCACCGAGCGGCTGGTCGATATGATCGCCGACAAGACGGCGCAGGACGTATTCGACATCCGCAGCCAAAACGCGATTCCGGACGACGGCTATCCCTGCACCTCGCCGACGGGGTACCAGTTCGAAGCGCTCTCGCATCACGCCTGTCTCGCCAGGCTGCGCGAGATGATGGACTACGATGGCCTGCGCGCCGAGCAGGCGGAATTGCGGATCCGCGGCATTCACCGCGGCATCGGCATCGCTACCTTTGTGGAGATTACCAATCCCGGCCCGGCATTCTACGGCGTCGGCGGCGCGCGGATCTCGTCGCAGGATGGCGCCGTCATCAAGATCACGCCCACCGGAGACGTCCACTGCCTAATCTCGGTGACCGAGCTCGGGCAGGGCACGGAGACCATCATCGGACAGATCGTCGCCGAGCATCTCGGCATCGATCGCGATCGCATCAAGGTCATCACCGGCGATACCGAAACGACGCCGTATGGCGGCGCGACCTATGCGTGTCGCGGCGCCGGCATCGGCGGCGAGACCGCGCTGCAGGCGGCCAAAAAGCTCAAGGCCAACGTGCTCGCGGTCGCCGCCGCGATCCTGCAGGACGAGCCGGACAGGCTCGATATTCACAGCGGCTGGATCGTCGATGCCGCCACGGCGCAGCCGCGCATCGAACTCTCCGAGATCGCACGCATCGCCTATTTCCGTTCGGACACGTTGCCGCCGGGCACGCAGGCGCAACTATCCGTCACGCATCATTATGCGCCGCAAGGCTATCCGTTCGCCTTCACCAATGGCGTTCAGGCGTGCCATCTCGAACTCGATGTCGAGACCGGTCTGGTCAAGATCCTGAAACTGTGGGTGGTCGAGGATTGCGGCCGCGTCATCAATCCGTTGCTGGTTGACGAGCAGATCCGCGGCGGTGTGGTGCAGGGGCTGGGGGCGGCGTTCTTCGAGGAATGCGTCTACGGCGACAACGGCCAGCTCACCAACGGGTCGCTCGCCGATTATCTGGTGCCGATGGCGGTGGAAATGCCGGATATCGAAATCGGCCACGTCGAGACGCCGACGCTGGATACCCAGCTCGGTGCCAAGGGAGTTGGCGAGGCAGGCACCGCAGCGGCGTCGGCTGCAGCGCTCAACGCGATCAATGACGCCATGAAGCCGTTCGGAAGCACGGTCGCGCAGGTGCCCATGACCCCAGCGCGGATATTGAAGGCACTCGGACACATCTGAAAATATAAAAGCCATCAAAGGGAGAGCATCATGACCAAGGGTACCACTCGCAATCACATATCGCGCCGTCACATGCTGGCTGCCCTCGGCACCGGCGCCAGCGTCGTCGCCATGCCGTGGATTGCCCGCGCGGCCGACGACACCATCCGCATCGGCTTTCCGACGCCGCTGACCGGGCCGTTCGCGGCCGAAGCCAAGGATCAGGTCAAGAGCGCCGAGCTCGCGGTCAAGCAGTTCAACGACAAGGGCGGTATCAACGGCCGCAAGATCGAGCTGCTGGTGCGCGATGACAAGCTCAACGGCGGCGAGGCGGCGACCCGCACGCTCGAACTGATCGAGAAGGACAAGGTCCACGCGATCGTCGGATCGCTGTCCAGCGCGGTACAGCTCGCCGTCAACGAGGTGACGCGCGCACGCGGCGTGCTCTATGTTTCGATCAGCCAGTCCGACACGATCAACGAGGTGAAGGATTTCAGCAAATACACCTTCCATGAGGCGCTGAACCCGACCATGACCGCAGGCGCGGTGGCGCGGCATAGCTTCAAGAAGGGCATGAAGGTCGCGCATCTCGTCGCCGACTACGCTTATGGCCATGAAATGTTGCGCGGCTTCAAGCGTGCGCAGGCGGCGATCGGCGTGGAAACCGTCGGCGAGATCATGCATCCGTTCGGTGCGGCGGACTATTCGACCTTCATGCCGCGGCTGCGCTCGATGCGTGCCGACGTCCTGTGCATCAGCAATTTCGGCCGCGATCAGGCCAACTCGATCAAGCAGGCGGTCGACTTTGGCCTTAAGCAACAATCCAGGATTGTCGTCCCCGTCCTGCTGCACAACCAGCGACTGGCGGTCGCTCCGGAAGTGTTCGAAGGCGTGGTCGGCGGCTCCAATTTCTATTGGGGCCTGGAGAGCCAATTGCCGAGCGCCAAGGCGTTCAATGACGCCTACCGGGCGGCCAACAATGGCGCGATCCCGACCGACTACGGCGCCTATGGCTACACCGGCGTCTCGTCGCTTCTGATGGCCATGCAGGCGTCCGGCGGCACCGACACCGACAAGGTGATCGCAGCGCTGGAAGCCCTGAAATACGATGTCGCCAAGGGCCCGCAATACTACCGCAAGTGCGATCACCAGTCGGTGCAGTCGGTGCTGGTGCTGGAGTCGAAGAAGAAGGCTGACATGAAGAGCGACAACGACCTGTTCAGCATCGTGGCCAATGAAGTGCCGTCCGAAGAGGTGCTGCGAAGCTGCACCGAACTCGGCTTCCCCGGTTAACGAAAGTACGCGCCCTCCATGGATACAGAACTCATCCTGATGCAGCTCTTCTCCGGAGTTGCCCTCGGCGCGATCCTCGTGCTCACCGCGCTTGGCCTGTCGATCATCTTCGGTATGCTGGGCGTGGTGAATTTCGCGCACGGCGCGCTGTTCATGGTCGGCGCCTATGCGGGGCTATGGGTCGCCTCGTTGACCGGCAGTTTCTGGTGGGGACTGATCGTGGCCCCCATCATGATCGGCGGGTTCGGGATGCTGATCGAGTATTTCCTGATTCGCCCGCTGTATGGCCGCTCGATCGACGATCCGCTGCTCCTCACCTTCGGCCTCAGCTACGTGCTGGTGGAAGGCGTGCGCATCGTGTTCGGCAGTGACGGCATTCCGTTCCCCACACCGTCATCGCTGACCGGCGTGGTCGATCTCGGCGTCGGGTTCTTTCCGATCTATCGCATCTTCGTTGTCGGCATCGTCTTTTTGGTTGTGGTGCTGCTGTGGCTCGGCCTGGAGAAGACCAAATTCGGCCTGATCGTGCGCGCCGGCGCGCGCGACCCGACCATGATGAAGGTGCTCGGCATCGACATCAGCAAGGTCTGGCTGCTGGTGTTCGGTCTCGGCGTCGGGCTGGCGTCGCTCGGCGGTGTGCTGTCCGGCCCGATGCGCAGCGTTAATCCGGAAATGGGTGCGCTGGTGCTGGCCGAGGCCTTCGTCGTGACGGTGATCGGCGGGCTCGGTTCGCTGGTCGGATCGATCGTCGCCGGTCTGCTGGTCGGCGTCGTGATCAGCATGACCGCCTTGTTCGCGCCGGAGATGGCGACCATCGTGATGTTCGCGCTGATGGCCGTCGTCCTCCTGATCCGGCCGCAAGGCCTGTTCGGCAAACTCGCGTAATGGAGCGCACCATGACATCCCCGGCGCTCGCCGCTCCGTCGCATGCCCGGGCAGGCAAGCGCGCGCAATTCAGATCGCTCGTGACCAGATACCGCGTCCCGCTGTCGATCCTCGCGCTCTGCCTGCTGCCGTGGCTGCTGCCGTCGAAAGCGCTGGCGGTCAACGTGTTGATCTACGGCGTCATCGCCGTCGGTTACAATCTGCTGTTTGGCTATACCGGGCTGCTGTCGTTCGGCCATGCGGCATTCGTCGGCGCCGGCGCCTACATCACCGGCATCGCCATCGGCCAGTTCGGCGTGCCCTGGTATCTCGCCGTGCTGCTGGGCGTTGTTGGCGGCGCCTTGCTGGCCTTCATCATGGGCGCGCTATCGACGCGCACGCGCGGCATCTACTTCTCGATGGTGACATTGGCGCTGGCGCAGCTCGTCTATTACGTGGCGCTGCAGGCGTCCGCATGGACCGGCGGCGAGAACGGTCTGCGCGGCTTCACTGTCAGCAAGATCGAGCTGCTCGGCTTCGAGATCAACTTTCTCGATCCGGTCAACAAGTATTACGTGCTGATGATGTTCGCGGCGCTGGCGCTGTGGATCGTCTCGCGCATTCTCAACTCGCCGTTCGGTGCTGCGATCGAGGCGATCCGCGAGAACGAGCGTCGCGCCCGGACCTGCGGCTACGATGTCGAGCGTACCAAGTTGTTGGCATTCACGCTGTCGGGAACGATCTGCGCGCTGGGCGGCACCATGTCGGCGCTGCATCTGGCTTTCGTGCCTCTGGATTCGCTGCATTATTTGTCCTCCGGCATGATCGTGATGATGACCTTGCTGGGCGGCGCCAGCAGCTTCTTCGGGCCGTTCATTGGCGCACTGGTATTTCTGGTGATGGAAGACGTGTTCTCGCTGTGGACGTCGCACTGGCAGATCATCGTCGGATCGGTCTTCGTACTGTTCGTACTGTTTCTGCCCAAAGGCATCTGGGGCACGTTCCTGACAAAGGTGATGCGATGAACGCGCCGCTTCTCGCCGTCGAAAATATCGTCGTGAAATTCGGCGGCTTCATTGCGCTGCAGGCGGTGACGACCGAGTTCCGTCCCGGCCGGGTCACTTCCATCATCGGCCCGAACGGCGCCGGCAAGAGCACGTTCTTCAACGTGCTGTCCGGCGTCATCACGCCGTCGAGCGGCTCGATCCGTTTTAAGGGCGAAGATCTCAAGGGCACCAAGCAGCACGACTTCGTGCATCGCGGCATCGCGCGCTCCTACCAGATCACCAACATCTTCCCCGATCTCAGCGTGCACGAGAACGTCCGCGTCGCTGCCCAGGCCGGCCGCGCGCGCTATAATATCTGGACCAACCGCAACCGGCTGACGGAGCTGGACGACAGGGCCGATGCCGCGCTCGACGCCGTCGGCCTGGTCGCCAAGCGCGACGAGACCGCCAAGTTTCTGGCGCATGGCCAGCAGCGCGCGCTCGAGATCGCCATCGCGCTGATCTCCAATCCGGAAGTGCTGCTGCTCGACGAGCCGACCGCCGGCATGGGGCCGGAGGAGACCAAGGAGATGGTCGCGCTGCTGGAGAAGCTCGCCGCGGAGCGCACCATTCTGCTGGTCGAACACAAGATGAAGATGATCCTCGGCCTCAGCGACCGCATCCTGGTGCTGCACCACGGCCAGTTGATCGCCGACGGCTCGCCGCGCGACATTCAGACGGACCCCGAGGTCCGTCGCGTCTATCTGGGACAGAACGATGGCTATGCTTGAAACCAAAGACCTGCATGCCTGGTACGGCGCCAGCCACACGCTGCATGGCGTGTCTATCTCGGTGGCGCAGGGCGAAGTCGTGGCGCTGGTCGGCCGCAACGGCGCCGGCAAGACCACCACGATCCGCTCGGTCATGGGCCTGATGTCGAAAACCACCGGCAGCATCCGGTTCGATGGCCAGGATCTGGTGGCGCTGCCCGCCCATGACCGCTACCGGCTCGGCCTGGCCTATGTGCCCGAGGAGCGCCGCATCATTCCCGGCCTGACCGTGCGCGAGAACCTGCAGCTCGGCCTCGTCGCCAGTCGCGGCAAGATCGACGAGCGTGACGCCATCGAGGAGATCGCGGAAAGCTTTCCGCGTCTCAAGGAACGTCTCGATCAGGAAGGCGTCACCATGTCGGGCGGCGAGCAGCAGATGCTGGCGATCGCGCGCGCCACCATCGCCAAGCCGAAGATGATCCTGCTGGACGAGCCCTCCGAGGGCATCATGCCGGTGCTGGTCGAGGAAATGGGCGCGCTGTTCCGCAAGTTGCGCGACCAGGGCGTCACGCTGCTGCTGGTCGAACAGAACGTGGAGTGGGCGCTGCGCCTCGCCGACCGCGCAATCATCATGGACCAGGGTGAGGTCGTCTATGAAAGCAGCTCCGCGGCATTGCTCGCCGACAAGGAAATTCAGGAACGTTATTGCGCGGTCTGACGTGCAACTCTCTCAAAAGGCGATTTCAAGCAGAGGAATGCCGGCATCGCCGCTGCGTGGCGCCGATCTGAAGCGTGGGCCGGAAGGTGGCTAGGCGCCCTTGGCGCCGTAACCCACCATAGCGACTTGCAGCAAGCGAAGGCGGTGGGTTACGCGGCTTTGGGACTAACCCACCCTGCTGCTGTTTCCAATGATGCGCAGCCGAAGCGCGAGCTTCGCTGGCAAATGACGTGAGGATGCGATATCAAGTCCTCGCCTAACTATCGTTGCGAAATCCTGTTCGAAATAACAAAGGTCGGGAGGGTGTCTTGCGTAAATGGCAGCAATTGGTGCCCGCGCTTGGCGCGCTTTTCGCTTTGTGGTGCTTCGCCGCGCAGCCGGCCTACGCCGATGGATCGGTGTCGTCCTTGGGTATGGGCTATGGTGCGCGCAATTCTGCCGAGTTCGCGCAATTCCAGTCTGTGATACAGCAGTATAACGCGTCCGGTGAACGCTTTCGCATTGACAGCCACTGTCAATCGGCTTGCACCATGTTCCTGTCGATACGCAATGTCTGCGTCTCGCCGAATGCCACGCTGTTGTTTCACGCCGGCGGCACCAGGCTGAGGGGCATTAGCCCCGTCCGCACGCAGCAAATGCTCGACACCTATAACGCGGCCTTGCAGCAGTACGTCACCGCCAGGCATTTCATGGATACGCTCGACTTCCATTCGATTTCAGGCAGCGAAATCATCAAGCGCTTTGGCTATCCGGCCTGTCGGTAGACGGGCTAATGGCGGCCTCGATGACGCCCATCTAGATCGGCTCCGAGATCGACAGCCTGAACGGCATCTCCAGCGATGTCGTTACCGCGCTCGCTTCCATGCGCGTGCGGAGCATGATGGAGTCGGTTGCAGCAGGCTCTGAGGAGTTGAACGCTTCCGTCCGTGAAATCTCCGAGGCCATGATGAAATCGAGAGACACCGCGATGAGCGCGGTCGATCAAGTCGCCTCGGCAGATACGCAGGCGAGCCGGCGCAGCGACGCCGCCAATTTGACGTACTGTAGCGGCGTATGGGCGCTGTAACGGCCCACCAATGCGTCGGTGCCTTCGGCGCAGGCATAGCGTTGTCGCAATAGGCGATGTCCGGCAGCTCGCGCTGCACGCTCCCATGACCCCGACAACGTGTTCAAGGACAGCTTGTTCCTCTCACGGAACTTGAACGCCTGACCGGCGTTGTAGGGTATTCGCTCTCGTAAGATTCGGAGACACCTTGAACCGGCGACAACTTCTCGGGGCTTCGGCCGCGCTTCCGCTGCTGACGATATTGCCTCGCAGCCTTGCCGCGGCGCCGGTATCAACACCATTCGACGCCGCTGGCGTGCGACAGATGGCGCGCGACGCCGCCACCAAGGCATTCAAGGCGCCCGACAACAAGCTACCGGATTCGCTGAAGGATCTCGATTACGACCAGTACCGCGCGCTTCGGTTCAAGCCGGAAAAGGCGCTGTGGCACGGCGAGAAGCTGCCTTTCGAGGTGCAGTTCTTTCATCGCGGCTCGTTCTATACCAACCGCGTCGATATCTATGAAGTGGCCAACGGGCAGGCGACCCAGGTCCTCTATCAACCCGAGAATTTTTCCTTCGGCGCCACGCTACCTCCACCGGCGGGCACCGATCTCGGCTTCGGCGGCTTCCGGCTGCATGCGCCGATCAACAAGCCCGACTACTATGACGAGGTCTGTGTTTTCCTCGGCGCCAGCTATTTTCGCGCGGTCGCCAAAGGCCAGGTTTACGGCCTCTCGGCGCGCGGCCTGTCGATCAACACCGGCGAGGCCGCCGGCGAGGAGTTCCCGCAGTTCAAGGCGTTCTGGATCGAGAAGCCGGCGTCCAACGCCAACTCGATCGTGGTACACGCGCTGCTCGACAGCGAAAGTGCCGCAGCCGCCTATCGCTTTACGATCCGGCCCGGCGAAACCACCATTTTCGACGTGGAAATGGCGATCTATCCGCGGGTCGAATTGAAGAATCTCGGCCTCGCGCCGATCACCAGCATGTTCTTCTTCGGTCCGAACGACCGCAAGGAGGTCGATGACTTCCGTCCCGCCGTGCACGATTCCGACGGCATGGCGATCTACAATGGACGTGGCGAGCAGCTGTGGCGGCCCTTGAACAATCCCCGCGACCTGCAGATCAGCTCGTTCGGCGATCTCAATCCGCGGGGCTTCGGGCTGATGCAGCGGCAGAAGAATTTTCTCGACTATCAGGACCTCGAATCCAGCTTCGAACGGCGCCCCAGCCTGTGGGTAGAGCCGATCGGCGACTGGGGCGAGGGTTCGGTACAGCTTCTGGAAATTCCGACCAAGGAAGAGATCCACGACAACATCGGCAGTTTCTGGCACCCGAAGAATCCGCTGCCCGCCAAGGGCGAGCACACCTACACCTATCGCCTGCACTGGGGACCGGATCATCCGAAGCCCTCGGCGCTTGCGATCTTTTCGCGCAGCGCCGTCGGCTCGCGCGGCGACGAGACAAAACTGTTCGTGCTCGACCTAATCGGCGACAAGCTCAAGTCCATCGATCCAAGCAGGATAAAAGGCGTAGTCACGGCCGAAAAGGCCGAAATTCGCAACATCGTCACGCAGCCGAATCCGCAAAGCGGCGGCTGGCGCCTGAGTTTCGAAATGCCGGTCAAGGGCAAGACGCCCGTCGAACTGCGCGCATCGCTGATGCAGGACGATCAGGCGATCTCTGAAGTCTGGGTCTATCGATGGACGCCATGAGCCCGGAGAAACCGGTGCCTCCGGCCGCTCCCGCGATCGCCTCCGCGTTGCCCGCCGACGCCGGCAACGCATTTCTCCCATCGGAGATGCCGATCGCGATGGCGCCGCAGGCGCTGGCGGAGCCAACACCATCGCAGCGGCGCGTTCAATTCAAGCCGATGCCGACCGCTTTGCGGCGCGCCTACATCCTGACCGGCACCGCCGCGATGACCGCGGCCGGCGGCTACGAGATGTTCGAGGTTCTGCAGGTCGGCGGGGTCACCATCCTCGAAGGTCTGGTGCTGGCGCTGTTCGTGTTGCTGTTCGCCTGGGTGGCGTTCTCGTTCATGTCGGCGCTGGCCGGCTTTGCCATGTTGCTGGTGCGCGGGCGCGATCCGCTCGCCATCGAGCCGCACGCGCCGCTTCCGGCGATCTCGAGCCGCAATGCGATGCTGTTGCCGACCTACAATGAAGATCCCTATCGGATCATGGCGCGGCTGCGGGCAATCTGGGAATCCGCCGAAGAAACCGGCTATGCCTCGCAATTCGACTGGTTCGTGCTCAGCGATACCACCGACCCGGCGATCTGGGTGGCCGAGGAAAAGGCTTTGCTCCAACTGCGCCGCGAGGCCGGCGCCCACCGCATCTTCTACCGCCACCGGCCGCGCAACACCGCGCGCAAATCGGGCAATATCGAGGACTGGGTCAAACGGTTCGGCGCCGGATACGATCACATGATCATCCTGGACGCCGACAGCCTGATGACCGGCGACACCATCGTGCGGCTGGT
>NZ_JAQGJD010000331.1 GCF_028290785.1 Tardiphaga sp.
GTGGCGCCGAGGCCGACGCCGATCACCGAGGTGCCGGCGGGATCGAGGCCGTTCTTCTTCAGCAGAAATTTCAAAAAGAAATCGGTTGAGGAGCCGGGCGCGCTGACGCCGACCTTCTTGCCCGCGAGGTCCTTGATCGACTTGATCTCGTCGGTATGTTTGGGCGACACCACCATCACGAGGCCGGGATAGCGGTCATAGACCACGAAGGACTGCAGCTCCTGCTTCTTGGTGGCGAGATTGACGCAGTGGTCGAAATAGCCCGACACCACGTCGGCGCTGCCGCCGAGCACCGCCTTCAGCGCATCCGAGCCGCCCTTGAGATCGACCAGTTCGACCTTTACGCCGGCCTTGTCGTACTCGCCGAGTTCGCGCGCCAGCACGGTCGGCAAATAGCACAAGCACGCCCCGCCGCCGACCGCGATGGTCACCTTGCTCTGCGCTGCAGCAATATCCGACAGCAGCAGGATGGCGAACAGCGGCGCCAGCAATTTGCCCAACGACGTCTTCATGATTTTCTCCCGGCTTTCTTGTTGGCATCAGGATAGAGGAGCGTAAATGGTTTGAGAAGCCGCCCGCGGCTTGCTGGTCAATGCGGGTTCCGCGACGTAGCATCGGCCATTGTGCCAATCACGAGGGAAGCCACGTCCATGAACCGTACCGCCGCCATCCTCTCCATCGCCGCCGCGTTCAGCGCCGGCTGTGCCGTCACCCAGTTCGTGTTGCCAGCCTTCGCCGTCGAGAACATCGCCGCCCAGGTGATTCACGTCCCCGAGCTGACCGGCGACGCGCTGGGCCCGGCCTCGCCGACCGGCTTCCGCTCAAAAACCTTCATGACCGCCGACGGCGCCACCATCTCGGTGCAGGACGGCAACGTGCCCAAGCACATGCATCCCAACACCAACGAGATCCAGTACATCCTCGAAGGCTCCGGCACGATCTGGCTCGGCGACAAGGAAGTTGCGGTCAAGGCCGGCGATCTCGTCATCATTCCCAAGGGCACGGCCCACGCCGGCACCAAGCCGGACGGCCGCCCCTTCAAGTCGATCGCCATCAAGACCCCGCCGCAGGCCCCCGACGACACCAAGATGCTGAACTGATTCAGCAGCGCGGCGCTTTACCTAACCTCTCCCCGCTCTTCGCGGGGAGAGGTCGAAGCCGAGCGCCAGCGAGGTTTCGGGTGAGGGGCTGCCGGAGTTTTGCTCGCAAGCGCCCTTCACCCCAGCCCTCTCCCCGCAAGCGTGGGGCGAGGGAGCGCGCGTTTCACTCTCAGCCGGCCACCGCCGGAAAATTCGACGGGAACAGCGCGCGCCTGGTTTCCTCGTCCATTTCCTTCTTGAAGGCGTGGTTCTTTCCGACCGCGCGCGCCCGCGCCACGGCGGGGCGGGCATCGATCGCCTGAAACCAGCGCTTCAGGTTCGGGAAGCCGGCAAGCGTGTCGCCTTCCATCGGCAATACCCGCGGCGCACGATCGAGCCAGCCCCAGGCCGACATGTCGGCGATGGTGTATTCGCTGCCGACGATGAAGTCGCGACCTACCATGTGATCCTCGAGCACCTGGTAGTGGCGTTCGATCTCGCGGCGGTAGCGGTTGATGGCGTAAGCAAGCTTCTCCGGCGCGGCGTGCTGGAAGTGCACTGCCTGCCCCGAGAACGGGCCGATGCCGGTGGCGATGAGGAACATCCACGACAGCAATTCCGGCCGGTCGGCCGGCGTGCCGATGAACCGGCCGGTCTTGTCGCCGAGATACAGCAGGATGGCGCTGGAATCGAACACTCGCGCCTCGTTGCCCCCGGGTCCATCGGTATCGACGATCGCCGGCACCTTGCCGTTCGGGTTGATGGCGCGAAATGCCGGGGCATGCTGTTCGCCTCTGCTGGTATCGACCGGCATCGTCTCGTAGGCGAGGCCCGCCTCCTCGAGAAACAGCGCGATCTTGGCGGGGTTCGGCGTCGGATGGAAATAGAAGCGGATCATGTCGGTTCTTTCTGTCGGGGGGCGCGAAACAAAGACGGTTCGAGGATCGGCGTCGGCCGCGCCGCCAGCAGCACGCCGACGGCAATGACGACAATCGCGACACCCTCCAGCCACGAGGGAATTTCGCGGAGGACGGGGATCGCCAACGTCGAGACAATGACTGGCAGCAGCGCGATCATTGCCGCGGCGGCGGCGGCGCCGAGCAGCGTCACCGCCCGGTTGAAGGCGATGGTCGCCACCACGCTCATCAGCACGCCTTGATAGATCACCTGAAAGGCCAGTTCCTGCGTTGAAGCGAGGGCGAAGCGCGACAGCCCGAACCAGAGGTAAACCGGCAGATACAACACCGCCGACCAGAAACAGATCAGTGCGCCGGCCTGCAGCGGCGACAGGCCGCTGCGGCGAAACAGCAGCGTGTAGATCGCCCAGGTGAAGCCGGCGCCGATCAGCAGCGCAATTCCCGCCGGGCTCGGCCAGCCCGGCAACTGCGCGTTACCGACGACCAGTGCGATCAGGCCGGCGACGATGACTAGATAACCAATCAGCCGCGTGCGGCCGGGGACCTCGCGCAGCGTGGGCCACGCCAGCAGGCCGGCGAACACCGGCATCAAGGCGGGCGTGATGGCGGAGGCTTCCGCCGCCGACGTCAGTTGCAGCCCCAAGCCGACCAGAAACACGAACGGCGCGCCCCACAGCAGCGCGAACAGCATGCCTTCCAGCCAAGCTTTTGCCGGCAACTGCCGTCGGGACCCGAGCAGCACTGGCAGCAGCAGAACGCCGCCGATGCCGAAGCGCAACGCGATGATATCCCAGATGCGTAGTTCATGGGTCACGCTGAAACGTGTCACCACGAACCAGCCTGAAAAGATCCCGACTGCCAGGGCCGCCCAGGCGAAGCCAGCCAGCCGCTGGCGCATCGCGGAATTTTCGCCAGCCGCAAGCGGTGCCGGCGCGCGTAAGACCTCGATGCTCATGCCACCTTCACACGCTCCACCCGGCCATCGGCGCCGCGTTCCGCGCCTTTGCAGCCTGTCAATTGCATTTTAGATCGTTCGATCTATAATTCAAGCCCAATCGAAGCCGCGTGCGCGCCGCTGGCATGGGAGACCTGAATGGCGAGACCGAGGGAATTCGACGAGATCACCGTGCTCAACGCCGCAATCCAGTGCTTCTGGTCGCGCGGCTATGAGGCGACATCGGTGCGCGATCTCGCGGAGTCGATGGGGATGACCGGCGCCAGTCTGTACAACGCGTTTGGCGACAAGCGCGCGCTGTTCCGCAAGTCGCTGGACCGCTACGTCGCGCAGAGTTTCGGCGATCGCGTCGAACGCTTCGAGCACCTGCCGCCGCGCCAGGCCATCGCTGCGTTCTTCGACGAGATCGTGACGCGCTCGCTGGGCGACAAGAAGCGCAAAGGCTGCATGCTGATCAATTCGGCGATCGAGATCGCGCCCCATGACCGCCGGTTCGGCCGCGCCATCGCCGACGTGCTGGTGGAGATCGAACAGTTCTTTCTGCGCTGCGCGCGAGCCGGGCAGCGCGACGGCACCATCACCGAAGCGCAATCCGCCGAGGATCTGGCGCGGCTATTGCTGAGCACCCTGCTCGGCCTCCGCGTGCTGGCACGGTCGCGGCCCGAGTCCGACCTGCTATACGGCGTGCTGCGCCCGGTCTGGGCGCTGCTCGACCAGCCTTAGCCCTGTCCCACCGCCACCGGCCGCCACACCAGCAGCCGTCGCTCGACCAGCGTCACCGCGAGATCGATCAGGATCACGAACGCCGACAGCACGATCATGCCGGCGAACACGCCGGCGACATCAAACGTGCCCTCGGCCTGCTGGATCAGATAGCCCAGCCCCGCGGCGGACCCGAGATATTCACCGACCACCGCGCCCACCACGGCAAAGCCCACCGCGGTATGCAGCGACGAGAACATCCACGACAGCGCCGAGGGCCAGTAGACATGACGCAACTGCTGGCGCTCGCTCATGCCCAGCATCCGCGCATTGTCGATCAGCGTCGCGCTAGTCTCCTTGACGCCCTGGTAGACGTTGAAGAACACGATGAAGAACACCAGCGTGACGCCGAGCGCCACCTTCGACCAGATCCCGAGCCCCAGCCACAGCGTGAAGATCGGCGCCAGCACGACGCGGGGCAGCGCGTTGATCATCTTCACATAAGGATCGAACACCGCCGCAATGCGCGGCTGCCGCGCGAACCAGAACCCGACCATGATCCCGCCGAACGAGCCGATCGCGAACGCCAGCACCGATTCCAGCAGCGTGATCGCCAGATGCTTCCAGATCACCCCCGACGCGAACCAGGCGACGATCTGGCTGGCGACATCGACCGGGTTGGAAAAGAAGAACGGCGGCAGCAGCGGCTTGCCGCCGATCGGCACCGTGGTCAGCAGATGCCACAGCCCGAAGAACACCACGGCGACCAGCAATTGCAGCGAGAACAGCCCGATCTTCGACACGTCAAGCTTCTCCCATGCGGTTCGGCATTATGGCTTCGAGAACAGGCCGATCAGGCCGGTCGCGCCTTTGGTGTGGCCCTCGAGCGCCTTGATCAGTTCGTCGCGGGCGAGACCCGGCTGCAGCGCCGTCGGCTCGAGATCCGTGGCGAACAGGGTGAACGTGTAGTGGTGCGGCGCGCCCGCCGGCGTGCACGGCCCGGAATAGGATGGCAGCTTCTGCGTGCTGACGCCGCCGACATATTTGTCGGAGGTCTTGCTGACCTCGCCTTCGGCGAAGCCGGTGACCGAGGCCGGAATGCCATAGGCGACCCAGTGGCTGACGCCGCCGGGCGGGCGGCCTTCCGGATCGAACATCAGAAGCGCGTAGCTCTTGGTGCCTTCCGGCGGGTTGGCCCAGGCCAACGGCGGCGAGATGTTCTGGCCGACGCAATTGGGATTGGACTTGTTATCGCCGGCATTCTTCACCGCCAGCCGCTCGCCATCCTTGAAAGCCGGCGACGACAGTGTGAAGGGCTCTGCGGCGTGCGCGGCATGGGCGCCAAGCGCGACTGCGGCGGCCAGCAGGATGGTCTTGAGCGAGTTCATGTGTTTCTCCGGAACAGATTGAGATGCGCGATCCATTTCGCCGTCTATGTGAACATTCGCCAGGCAATCATATTCCACCGCCTGTCCCTGCCGATTGCGCGTAGCCCTTCATGACCTCGTCCTTCAGCACGGTCCATATCTCGCGATGCAGTGCGTGAAATTCCGGCTGCAGGCGGACTTCAAAGATGTCGCGCGGCCGCGGCAGCGGCACCTTCCAGTCGCCGATGATGCGCGAGGCCGGCCCCGCCGACATGATGACGACCCGATCGGCCAGCGCGATGGCTTCCTCGAGGTCGTGGGTGACGAACAGCACCGCCTTGCGGTCGCGGCTCCACAGCTCGAGCAGCAGGTTGCCCATGATCTGCCGGGTCTGCGCGTCGAGCGGCCCGAACGGCTCGTCCATCAACAGGATGCGGGGATTGCGGATCAGCACCTGCGCCATGCCGACGCGCTTGCGCTGGCCGCCGGACATCATGTGCGGATAGCGGTTGCCGAACGAAGCCAGCCCCACGGAGGTCAGCCACGCCTGCGCGCGCTCCAGCGCCTCGGCGCGCGCGACGCCCTGGATCTCGAGCCCGAGCGCGACATTGTCGAGCGCGGTCTTCCACGGGAACAGTGCATCGGCCTGGAACAGGTAGCCGGCCTGATGGTTCAGCCCGGTCAGCGGCGCGTCGAAGATCCGCACCGCGCCCGACGCAGGCTTCAACAGCCCGGCGGCCACGTTCAGCAACGTGGATTTGCCGCAGCCGGTGGGACCGACGATGGCGACGAATTCGCCGTCGGCCACGCCCAAAGTCGCCTTCTCCACCGCAGTGTAGACAGACTGGCCGGCCAGCCCGAACGCCACCGTGGCGTGGTCCAGCGCAACCGCCGATAATGCTGCGGCCTGTGCCTGCACGCGCGTCCCCGATCTTCGTTGCGGATGGCTTAGCGTTGTTGGCGCGGTAATTCAACGGGTGGCGCCAGCTTGGTCAGCCGGACGGGCCGTGATAGTCCGGAAGCATGACCGCCGCCCTGATCAGCTTCGCCGATGTCAGCAAGAGTTTCGACAACGGCCGCGTGCTCGCCGTCGATGGCGTCTCGCTCGACGTCGCCGAAGGCGAGTTCCTGGCCATCGTCGGCGGCTCCGGCTCCGGCAAGACCACGCTACTGCGGCTGGCCAACCGGCTGATCGATCCCTCCTCAGGCCACATCACCGTGGCCGGCGAGGACGTCGCGGCGATCGATCCCATCGGGCTGCGCCGCCGCATCGGCTATGTGTTCCAGAGCGGCGGGCTGTTCCCGCACATGAGCGTCGCCGACAATATCGGCATCACGCCAAGACTTCTCGGCACGCCGGCCGATGAAATCGCCGCCCGTGTCGATGAACTGCTCGATCTGGTGCGGCTTGATCGCACGCAACACCGCGACCGCTTTCCGCACGAACTGTCCGGCGGCCAGCGCCAGCGCGTCGGCGTCGCGCGGGCGCTCGCCGCGAAGCCCCGCATCGTGCTGATGGACGAACCGTTTGGCGCGCTCGATCCGCTGACGCGCGATGCACTGGGCGACGACTACCGTGCCCTGCACAAGAAGCTCGGCCTCACTACCATCATGATCACCCATGACATGACCGAGGCGATCCTGCTCGCCGACCGCGTCGCCGTGATGCGCTCCGGAAGGCTGCTGGCGGAAGGCACGCCGACCGAACTCTCCCACAGCACCGACGCTTACGTCGGCGAATTGCTCGGCACGCCCCGGCGGCAGGCGCAACGGCTGCAGATGCTGCTGCCCCGCGATGCGCGAGGCGGCGCGGGATGAATCTGTTCACCGATCCGCGCTGGAGCGAAGCGCTCGGCCACCTCCCCGATTATCTCGGCAACCATGTTCGCGTCAGCGTCACCGCGCTGGCGCTGGGCCTCGTCATCAGCCTGCCGCTGGCCATCGTCGCGCGGCATCGGCCGGTGCTGCGCGGCGCCCTGCTCGGCCTTGCCAGCGTGGTGCAGACGGTGCCGGGCCTGGCGCTGCTGGCGCTGTTCTATCCGCTGCTACTGGCGCTGGCCGCGCTGTCGCTGAAATATTTTGGCGCCGGCTTCTCGGCATTCGGCTTTCTACCCTCGGTGCTGGCGCTGGCGCTGTATTCGATGCTCCCCGTGCTGCGCAACACCATCACTGGCCTCGACGGCGTCGATCCTGCGCTGACTGAAGCCGCACAAGGCGTCGGCATGACCGAGCGGCAGTCGCTGTTCATGGTCGAGCTGCCACTGGCGCTGCCGGTGATGATGGCCGGCATCCGCACCTCCGCAGTGTGGGTGATCGGCACCGCCACGCTCTCCACGCCGATCGGCCAGACTAGCCTGGGCAACTATATCTTCGCGGGATTGCAGACCCAGAACTGGGTGTTCGTGCTGTTCGGCTGCTTCGCCGCGGCGATTTTGGCGCTGGCGGTGGATCAGTTACTGGCGCTGATTGAGACCGGCATCCGGCTGCGCCAACGCGTCCGCACGATCATCGGCGGGTTCGGCATCGCCGCGCTGATAGCGGCGACACTCGTGCCGACGCTATCGCAGTCCGGCACGCGCATCGTGGTCGGAGCCAAGACGTTCACCGAATCCTATGTGCTGGCGGCGCTGATGGCGCAGCGGCTGCAGGCGGCGGGCATCCCCGCCACGACGCGCGAAGGCCTCGGCTCCAACGTGATCTACGATGCGCTTGCCACCGGCGACATCGACCTCTACGTGGATTATTCCGGCACGCTGTGGGCCAACCAGTTTCATCGCAGGGAAATCCCGCCGCGCGAGGAATTGCTGGCTGAATTAAAGACGACGCTGGCGAAGGCCAACATCACCCTGTTCGGCGAACTCGGCTTTGCCAACGCCTACGCGCTGGTGATGCCGCGCATGAAGGCGGAGGCGCTGGGCATCAGGAGCGTCGCCGACCTGGCGTCGCGAAGCTCAACGATGACCATCGCCGGCGACTACGAATTCTTCTCGCGGCCGGAATGGGCCGGACTGCAGAAGGCGTATGGCCTCGGCTTCCGCGCGCAGCGAACCATGCAGCCGGACTTCATGTATGCCGCGGTGGCGTCGGGCGAGGTCGACGTCATCGCCGGCTACACCAGCGACGGGCTGATCGCGAAATACGATCTGGTGGTGCTGGACGACGTCAAACACGCGATCCCGCCCTATGACGCGATCCTGCTGCTGTCCCCGAAACGCGCGAGCGACGAGAAGCTACGAGCGGCGCTGCAACCTTTGCTCGGCGCCATCGACATCGCCACCATGCGCGAAGCCAACCTGCGTGCGGCGGGCGGCGATGGGGATAGTTCACCGGACGTGGTAGCGCGGTGGTTGTGGGAGAAGGTCGGGAAGAAATAGAGCGCGTTCTTTCCCTCCCCCGCGTCTTCGCGTGGGGAGGGTGGCCGGCCGTCAGGCCGGTCGGGTGGGGGTGGCGCCACATACGCAACTGCGCGCGTGGCGCCCCCACCCGTCACGTTTGTTCGCTCCGCTCTCAAACGCGCCACCCTCCCCACGCAAGTGCGGGGGAGGGAAAAAAGCGCTCTCAAAGATTCTTGATCATCCCGGCATCGATCAACAGCCGGTTGAACCTTCTCGCCTCCGCGCCGTCCTTGCAGGCGTAGAACACGCCCTTGCAGCGGAGCATGATCTTCTTCTGCTCCTCGAACGACGGATCGAGCGGGATGCCGGCCGCCTCCTGGATCACCAGCGGCAGATAGGGTCCGTCGATGGTGTCCATCACGGCCGGGCTCTTCACTGGCTCGAAATTGATCGCGTCGATGGCGTAGTAGGTCGCGTAATAGCGCGGGTCGTAGGCCATCAACTTCTTGCCGAGGCCGGCCTCGTCGAGCGCGGGATCGAGCACGCCCGGCGAGAATTCCGGCTGGTGGTCGCCGTAGCGCACGATCAAAAACGGCTGCGCCGGAAACTGCTTCTTCAGTCGCGCCAGAAACGCGCCGTAGTGATCGACGCTCATCGCCTGGCGGCGCAGGTATTCATCGACCACGGGCACGTTGCCCTGCGCGCGCCAAGTCGGCGTCAGTTCGGGGTGGAATTTGGTCTCCCACGGGAAGTGGTTGGCGGCGAGATAAACGAACATGAACAGCGGATTGGCCGGCGGCTGCTCGGCCATCAGCCGCACCGCGGAATCGTAGAAGAAGCTGTCCGGCTCGACGCCCTTGGCGCCGAGGTCTTTCGCATCGTAGAAACGCTGCACGCCCGTCGTGGTCTGGAAATTCCGCGCGCTCATGAAGGCGCCGAACGCCGGATATAGCGAGATCGTGCTGTAGCCGCAGCGCCGCAGCGCCAGCGGCAGGCCGCGCTCGACCCGGCCGGAAGCGATCCGGGTTACGAAGTAGGAGAACCGCCCGAACGAGCGCGACGACAGCCCGGCCAGCACGTTGTATTCGGTGAACCAGCTCGGCCCGCCATTGCTTTCGGCGAGAAATTTGCGAGCCTTGCCGTCCCACGACGCAAAGTGGCTGCCATAGCCCGGCGGCGTCTTGATGCCCGCGGCCTGGCGGATGTCGAACGAGGATTCGTCGTGCACCATGATGATGTGCGGGCGGCGTCCGGCGGGATGGCAGGAGTCCTCCAGCGGCATCTTCAGCCGCTCGGTTACCACGCCATCGGATTCCATGAAACCGTAACTGGCGAAGTCCGACACCGCGGTGACGCCGGAGCGCGCGAACTTCGACAGGTAGCCGTCGTCGTAATAGCCTCGCCAGGCCTCGTCCGGCCAGACCATGGCGTAGCCGACCAGCCCGGACAGGCAGGCTAGCAACGCGGCGGCGGCGGGCAGCCGGCGGATCCGGAACGGGTCGAGCCACCACAACGCGTACATCAGCGGCAGCACGAGCGCGGCGGCGCCGATCGCCGACCAGCGCAGGTTCGGGAAGATGGTGAACAGGAAGGCCGCGGTGTCGCGGTCGATCACCATCAGGTCGACGAAGTTGGCGGTCATCTGCACCACGTCGTGCTTCAGCCGCGACAGCAGCACCAGGATCACCACCAGCGTCAACGACAGCGCGCCGGACAAAGCCGGGCGGCGCAGCAGCGCGATCCAGAAAAAGTTGAGAATGCCCCAGGCCAGCACGAAGCCTGTCCGGGAGCCGAAGTCGGTCTCGGTCTGCCACATCACGGCCAGCGCGCCGAGATGCGGCGCGGCCACGGCCAGCCACTGCCATACGCTGGTCGGCGTGGCGACGGCGGTAGTTCTGGCGGTGGGCACTGGATGGAGCGGAGCCGCCATGGCGGGACGTAACACCACCGGCAAGCCCAGACCTGGCTGGCGGCGCCAGCAGGCGAACGACGCAGCCGGACACTGCGACGTGTCATAAAAACGTAGTGGAACTGACATGAACGCGCAATGAACTTGGCGCGCCGAGGTAAATAATGGGGCAATTTAACGCGGCGCCGGCGGCACGCCTTCTCGTTTCCCGGACGCGGCGCAGCATCCGGGCAACGAGGCCGCCTACTTCGCTACTTCGCAGCCCCCGTAATCACTTCGCCGAATCGCTGCCAGCGTTCGCCCTGGAAGCGCATCATCTGGAACTGGTCGATCGGCGCGAAATCGGTCGGGCTGGTATTGACCATCACCCCCGGCAGCAGCCCGTCGAGCTTGAGGTCCTTCAGGTTGGCGGCCTGCTTCATCAGGTTCTCGTGGGTGAGATCGTCGCCGCACAGCCGCAGCGCCTCGACCATGGTCTGGGCGATGCTGTAGCCGGACAGCACGGTGCTTTCCATCGGCTTGCCCTCGGGAATGTACTTCTCGACATAGGCATAGAAATTCTTCATGCCCGGGTCGTCCTTCCACTGCGCGTCGGTCGGATCCTTGGCGAAGGTGGCGGAGACGATATCCTGGGCGTTCTCCAGGCCGGCGGGACGCAGTACCGAGCCGACCGACGAACTGGCGTTCGGCACGATGTGCAGCGGCTTCCAGCCGAGCTCGTTGACCTTCTTCATCGACTGCGCCGCAAATTTGCCGGTGGCGAAGGAGAACAGCGTGTCGGCGCCGGCGGCCTTCAGCTTGACGATGTGCGTGTCGATGGTCGGTTCGGACACTTCATAGCTGTCCTCCATCACGATCATCGACGACGCCTTTTCACCGAGGCCTTCCTTCAAGCCCTTGACGTAGTCCTTGCCGAAATCGTCGTTCTGATAGAACACGCCGATCTTCGCGTCGGGCTTCTCCTTCAGGAGGTACTTCGCATAGGCCGCGGCCTCGGCGGCGTAGCTCGGCAGCCAGCCCATGGTCCAGGGGAAGGCCTTCGGGTCGTTCCAGCGCGTCGCGCCGGTCGCGAGGAAAAGCTGCGGCGTCTTCTTCGCGTTGACGTATTTCTGGATCGCGATGTTGGAAGCCGTCCCGACATTGCCCACGATCGCCATCACCTCATCGCTCTCGACCAGCTTGCGGGTCTGCTCGACGGTCTTCGGCGGCGAATAGGCGTCGTCATAGGAGATGAAGGTAATCTTGCGGCCGTTGATGCCGCCCTCGTCGTTGACCTTCTTGAAATAGGCGGCGTAGGCCTTGCCGAGAATGCCGTAGGCCGACGCCGGGCCGCTATAGGGCACGGTGTTGCCGATCTTGATCTCTGTATCGGAGGCGCCGGGCCCGTAGTTCTTCTGCGCCAGCGCGGGGCTGGCGGCCAGTGCGAGGGCGGCAGCCGTCAGGACGGCAGTTCTGGTTGGTACGACGCGCATGATCTTCCTTGTTGCGTTTCCAGTGGTGCGGACGTTGCCGCGGATCGGATGGGCCTCCCGTTATTCGGGACTGACGGCTCATCGTGCGATGGGGGTGTCGGCGCCGGTTCAATCCTCGCGGTGCGTGGCGCCCTGCTCCGCCAGCGCCTGCACGTCGGCGGCGGCGGTCTGCACATGGCGATGCACGAGGGTGCTGGCAGCGGCTTCGTCGCGCGCCTCGATCGCCGCGACGAAGCCGCGGTGGTCGGCGAGCGAGCGCTGCCGGATCTCGTCGGAGGCGAAATAGCGGCGGCGCCAGCGGCTGCTCATCAGCATCAGCGGCGTCAGCGTGCGCACCAGTACCCGGTTCTGGCTCGCCGTTACCACCGCGAGATGGAATTCGACGTCCTCGTCGGCGAGGTTGCTGCCGGCCGCGACCAGCCCTGCATAGCTCTCCAGCAGCCGGTGCAGACGGATGAGATCGGCCTCGGTGCGGCGCCGGCAGGCCAGCCGGAACGCCTGCTCCTCGCAAAGGATCCGCGCCTCGGTGACGTCGCGCGTCACTTGCGCGTCGAACGGCAAGCCGAGATCGGCCTGCAGCACCAGCACGTCGAGACCGCTGTCGTTCAGCGTGTTGCGGAGAAAGACGCCGGACTTCGGCTTGCGCTCGGTGACCCGCATCGCGTCAAGTACCGCCAGCGCCTCGCGTACCGAGCCGCGCGTCACCCCGAACCGCTCCGACAGATCGCGCTCCGACGGCAGCCGGTCGCCCTTGGAGAGCCGATGGTAGCGCACGAATTCAAGCGTTTGGCGCACGGCATCGGAGGTTTCGTTGCTGACGGCAGCAAGCATGGACTGACCCTACCAATCTGGTCCTACCAGATAACGATATTTTGGTCGCCATGTCGAGTGCAGGATCGCCGCAGTTGGCTCTGTAGGGCTCAGCGAAGCGTATGGCGCCGCCAGTCCGACCTCTGACTGGTGGCGGATTACGCTACGCCAGTCCGCCCGACGCTCTGCACCTTGTCCGCCAGGCGATCCTCCTCACCGGCGTCGGCGCAGAACGACTCAAAGGCAGCGCGTCCGGCCAGCGAAAACACCAATGCCCGGGAGCCCCTCGGCCGCGCGCACCAGCCGCGTGCGAGCATGGCGCCGAGCAGCGCCGCGCCGAGGCTGCCGGCGAGATGGGCGCGCCGCTCGCTCCAGTCC
>NZ_JAQGJD010000343.1 GCF_028290785.1 Tardiphaga sp.
CAGGTGAAGCCCGGCGAGATGGTGGCGCTGATCGGCGCCAATGGCGCCGGCAAGTCCACCATGATGCGCGCCGTCGCCGGCCTGTTGCGCCCGGTGCAGGGCGACGTGATCCTGAACGATATCCGAATCGAGCGCTTCGAGGCGCACCGCATTGCGGCGCGCGGCCTCGCTCTGGTGCCGGAAGGCCGCCAGGTATTTCCCGAGATGAGCGTCTACGACAACCTCGAACTCGGCGCCAACACGCGTGAGAACGTCGATTACGCCACCGAGATCGAGGCGCTGCTGACGCGCTTCCCGCGGCTGCGCGACCGGCTGCACAGCCGGGCAGGGCTGTTGAGTGGCGGTGAACAGCAGATGCTGGCCATCGCCCGCGGCATGATGGCGAAGCCGCGCATCCTGTTGCTCGACGAGCCCTCGCTTGGCCTCGCGCCCGCGATGATCCAGGAATTGTTCGACGTGCTCGCCGATCTCAGAGACGAGGGCATCACGATTCTGCTGGTGGACCAGATGGCGGTCCTCGCACTCGCGGTCGCCGACCGCGGCTATGTCATCGACTCCGGCAGAATCGTCCGCGAGGACAGCGCGGAAAATCTCGCCAGGGACCCCGAAGTGGAAGCCGCCTATCTCGGCCACGCCGACGCCGCGCAATGATGCAAAGCACTCCGCTCCACAATGCGATCGTTCCCCGGACGCGGTGCACTGCGCCGCGTCTTGGTGGCGTGGTGCGCCGCAGAGCCGGGGCCCCGGTTGGGTGCGGAAGAAACCGGGATCCCGGATCTGCGCGGCAGCACTTCGTGCTGCAGCGCGTCCGGGAAACAATCTCATCGCTTCATCCAAGGACCCACCCATGACCTTCGATCTCATCCTGCGTAACGCCACCATCGTCGATCGCGATGGCGTCGCCGATATCGGCATCAGCAACGGCCGCTTCACCGCCATCGAGGCGAGCCTGCCAACCGGCGCGCCGGAGGAAGACGTCGACGGTCGTCTCGTCATCCCCGGCTTCGTCGAGACCCACATCCATCTCGACAAGTCCTGCCTGCTCGGCCGCTGCAATTGCGAGAAGGGCACGCTGGAGGAAGCCATCGGCGAAGTCGCGAAAGCCAAGCGCGGTTTTACCGAGGAAGATGTTTACGCGCGCGCCGCGTCCACCCTGGAGAAGGCGATCAAGCACGGCACCAACCGGATGCGCACCCATGTGGAGGTTGATCCCCGCGTCGGCCTGACCAGTTTTCGCGCGTTGAAGCAGTTGAAGAAGGACTACGCCTGGGCGATCGAGCTGCAGCTCTGCGTGTTTCCGCAGGAGGGCCTGCTCGACGATCCCGGTTGCGAGGACGTGATGCGGCAGGCGATGCAGGAGGGTGCCGACGTGGTCGGCGGTGCGCCGTACATGGACAAGGATTCGCACGGCCAGATCGCAAAAATCTTCGAGTTGGCGAAGGAGTTCGGCACCGACATCGACTTCCATCTCGATTTCGCGCTCGATCCCACGCATCTCGATCTCGTCGAGGTCTGCCGCCTGGCGGACGCCACCGGCTGGGGCGGTCGCGTCACCATCGGCCATGTGACGAAGCTGTCGGCAATGCCCAAGGTTGATTTCGAGGCCGCCGCCAAACGTCTCGCGGACGCCGGTGTAGCCGTTACCGTGCTGCCATCAACCGACCTGTTCCTCACCGGCCGCGACGCCGAGTTCAACGTGCCGCGCGGCGTCACCGCGGCGCACAGGCTGCGCGCGCTCGGCGTCAACGCCAACATCTCCACCAACAACGTGCTGAATCCGTTCACGCCGTTCGGCGACGTGTCGCTGATACGCATGATCAACCTCTACGCCAATGTGCTGCAGGTCGGCACCACAGGCGAACTCGCCGGCTGTTTGGACATGGTGACTTCGGCCTCGGCGAAGCTGCTTAACCGCACCGACTACGGCATCGCCATTGGCAACCCGGCCGACATTGTCGTGCTGGATTGCGAGACCAAGACGCAGGCGGTATGCGAGATCGCGCAGCCACTGTTCGGCCTCAAGCGCGGCGTCCGCACCTTTACCAGGCCGGCAGCGTCGCTGCATCGGCCGACGAACTAATCACGGAGACCTCATGCCGATCAACGACACGCTGAACGCCTTTGTCGCCCATGGCCGCATCGAGGTGCAGACGACGCAACAAGGCCCGCTGGCGGGCCTCAGCTTCGCCGTGAAGGACTTTTTCGACATCGCCGGCATTCCCACCGCGGCCGGCAGCCCGGAATGGCTGGCGACCCACCCGGTGCCGACCGTCTCGACGCCGATCTACGATCGCCTGCTCGCGGCCGGCGGAAAATTCGTCGGCAAGACCCACACCGATGAACTCGCCTGGAGCCTGAACGGCGAAAACGCCCATTACGGCACGCCGACCAATCCCGCAGCAGCAGGCCGGATTCCCGGCGGCTCCTCCAGCGGCTCGGCCTCGGCCACATCCGGCGGCCTCGTCGACTTCGCCATCGGATCCGACACCGGCGGCTCGGTGCGTCTGCCGGCGAGCTATTGCGGCGTCTACGGCATCCGCACCACCCACGGCCGGATTCCGCTGACCGCCGCGGTGCCGCTGGCGTCGAGCTACGACACCGCCGGCTGGTTCGCGCGGTCACCTGTCATCATGGAAGAGGTCGGCCGCGTGCTGCTCGACAACGTCCGCCCGGCGCGGCGTCCGACGAAGCTGCTGATCGCGCGCGACCTGTTCAATGCGGTCGATCCACGGGTCAGTGCCGCGCTGCAGCCGGCGCTGGATCATCTGATCGGGTTGATGGGCGGCAGCGAGGACGTCGATGTCGCCCATGGCGACTATCCGGCATGGCGCAATGTGTTTCGCGTGCTGCAGTCGGAAGAGGCCTGGGCCGCGCACGGCGAATGGGTCACCGCGGTGAAGCCAAACTTCGGCCCCGGCGTGAAGGAACGCTTCGCGGCTGCGGCCGTGATGGATCCGAAAGAGATCGCGGAAGCGAAAGCGCTGCGTGAAAAGATTACGGCGCGATTGCTGTCGCTGATGACGAAGGACACCATCATGGTGGTGCCGACTTCGCCGGGCATCGCGCCGCTCTTGAACACGCCGGCCGATCAGCTCGACCTGTTCCGCGCCCGCGCCATCGAGCTGCTGTGTCTCGCCGGCCATGCTGGCCTGCCGCAGATCTCGATCCCCGCCGCCACGCTGGACGGCTGCCCGCTCGGGCTGTCGATCATCGGCGGCCGGAACTGCGACGAGGACATTCTGGCGATGGCGGTGGAGATGGGGCAGGCGTAGCCACGCACATGTCGTCCCGGACCAGTGAGCGAAGCGAACGCCGATCCGGGACCCATAACCACCGTCAGCTTTGATAGTTCACTGGCGTCAGCCCCGGCGCGCCACATGCCGACAGCGTGTATGGGTCCCCGCTTTCGCGGGGACGACAGGGGAGAGGCCTTCGCCTCGCTTACTTCCCCTTCCCCGCGCCCTTTTCCGCCGCCCGGCGCAGCGCTTCCGCGAACGCACCACCCGCCGGGGCTTCACCCTGCTTGCGCGGCGCCGACGAACTCATCGATTGCCGCTCGTTGACGCGCGGGCCGCGATCCGCCTGCGGGCGGTCGGCTTTCGGGCCCACCGCGTCGTCCATCCGCAAGCTTAGCGCGATGCGTTTGCGCGCGACTTCGACTTCCAGCACCTTCACCTTCACGATGTCGCCGGACTTCACCACTTCGCGCGGGTCCTTGATGAAGGTCTTGGACATCGCCGAGATATGCACCAGCCCGTCCTGGTGCACGCCGATATCGACGAAGGCGCCGAACGCCGCGACGTTGGTCACCGTGCCTTCGAGGATCATGCCTGGCTTGAGGTCGCTGAGCTTCTCGACGCCCTCCATGAACACCGCGGCCTTGAACGCCGGACGCGGATCGCGGCCGGGCTTCTCCAGTTCGCGCAGAATGTCGGTCACCGTCGGCAATCCAAACGTCTCATCGACATAGGCCTTCGGCTGCACCTGGCGAAGTATCTCGGCGTTGCCGATCAGTGCCTTGATGTCGCTCTTGGTCGCCGCCAGAATCTTGCGAACGATCGGATAGGCTTCGGGATGGACGCCGGAGCGGTCCAGCGGATCTTCGCCGTCGCTGATCCGCAAAAAGCCCGCGCATTGTTCGAACGCCTTGGGTCCGAGCCGCGGCACTTCCTTCAGCGCCTTTCGCGACTTGAACGGGCCGTTGGCATCGCGGTGCTGCACGATGCTCTGCGCGAGGCCGGAGCCGATGCCGGAGACCCGCGCCAGCAACGGTGCGGACGCGGTGTTGACGTCGACGCCGACGCCGTTGACGCAATCTTCGACGACCGCATCCAGCGAACGCGCCAGCTTGCTCTCGCCGAGATCGTGCTGGTACTGCCCGACGCCGATCGCCTTCGGATCGATCTTCACCAGCTCCGCCAGCGGATCCTGCAGCCGCCGCGCGATCGACACCGCGCCGCGCAAGGTCACGTCGAGCTCCGGCAGTTCTTCCGACGCAAAGGCCGACGCCGAATATACCGACGCGCCGGCTTCCGACACCACGATCTTCGCCATCTTCAGGTCGGGCAACAGCTTCACCAGTTCCATCGCCAGCTTGTCGGTCTCGCGCGACGCGGTGCCGTTGCCGATCGCGATCAGCTCGACCTTGTGCTTGACGGCGAGCTTGCCGAGCGTCGCCAGCGACGCATCCCACTGCCGCTGCGGTTCGTGCGGATAGATCGCGAGGGTATCGACCACCTTGCCGGTGGCATCGATCACGGCGACCTTGACGCCGGAGCGGAAGCCGGGATCGAGCCCCATGGTGACCTTGGCGCCGGCAGGTGCCGCCAGCAGCAGGTCGCGCAGGTTGGAGGCGAACACGCGCACCGCTTCGGTCTCGGCCGCGGTCCACAGCCGCATCCGCAGGTCGATGTTGAGATGCACCTGGATCTTGGTGCGCCACGCCCAGCGCACCGTCTCGGTCAGCCACTTGTCGCCGGGGCGGCCCTGATCGCTGATGCCGAAGCGCTGCATGATCTTCATTTCATAGGAACTGACGACCACCGCGGTTGAGGGCTCGGCGGGCGGCCGCTCCGGCAGCATGGCGAGGTCGAGCACCTCTTCCTTCTCGCCGCGGAACATCGCGAGAATGCGATGCGACGGCAGCTTGGTGAGCGGCTCGTTGAAATCGAAATAGTCCTTGAACTTCTCGCCCTCGGCCTTCTTGCCGTCGCGCACCTTCGAGGCCATCAGGCCGTTCGACCACATCTGCTCGCGCAACGCGCCGATCAGGTCGGCATCTTCGGCGAAGCGCTCGACCAGAATCGATCGCGCGCCATCCAGCGCCGCCACCACGTCGGCGACCGCCTTGTCAGCATCGACAAAAGCTTCGGCGACTTTCTTGGGGTCGTTTTGCGGTTCGGTGAGCAGCAATTCGGACAATGGCTCGAGGCCGGCTTCCTTGGCGATCTCCGCCTTGGTGCGGCGCTTCGGCTTGAACGGCAGGTAGATGTCCTCGAGGCGGCCCTTGGAGTCCGCGGCCATGATGGCGGCGAGCACCTTGTCGTCGAGCTTGCCCTGTTCCTTCACCGATTCCAGGATCACCAGCCGGCGCGCTTCCAGCTCGCGCAGGTAATTCAGCCGCTCTTCCAGATTGCGCAATTGCGTGTCGTCGAGCGCGCCGGTGATTTCCTTGCGGTAGCGGGCGACGAACGGCACCGTGGCGCCGCCGTCGAGCAACGCCACGGTCGCTTCGACCTGCTGCTCGCGCACGCCCAGTTCTTCCGCAATCTGTCGATTAATGTTGGCCACGCAAAGTTCCTTCGAAAGATTGTGACGGTTGAACGACCGCCGTCGGGAGACGCTTATGAACCCATGCCGGGCGATTCATCAACCCTGATGAGGCGCGCGAAATTGTGCTGTGGATCGTATTGTCTTGACATCGAAATCATCGCGCCGGTGTCAGGGTCCGATCACCGGAATAGCCCGTAAATCCGCGCATTCGCCAGCGTTCGTCATGGCCGGCGCAGGCCGGCCATCCACGTTCTCCCGCGCAGAACATCGTGGATGGCCGGGATGAACCCGGCCATGACGCGGAGAGGCTTTGCCACGCGATCACTTACTAAACTGCACCGCGAAAATATAACACTGGCCCGCCGCGCCCGATCTGTGTAGACGAACGTTCCTCCCGGGAGCGATGATGTCTACTTGCGGTCTTGATTTTGGAACGTCGAACACGACGCTCGGCACCATGGTGGGCGATGTCCCGGTGCTCGCGGAGCTGGAAACC
>NZ_JAQGJD010000382.1 GCF_028290785.1 Tardiphaga sp.
GCGCCGCGGCCGCGCCCGGCGCCGCCCATGGTGCTGACGCCGCCCGCAGCCGCGCCATCGCGGCCGGCGTTTTAAGGGTGGTTGTTTGCATTGCAGTGATGTGAGCTCGTGGCCCGGACGCCGTGCAATGCGCCTTCTGAGATGCAAAGCATTCGCAGGAAGCGTTGTGCACTGCAGAGCCGGGAGCGAGCTTTCTTGGCGGCAACCGTAGTACCCGATGCGACACACCACGCGAACGCGGCGCAACGCGCTCGGGGAACGATACCGATAGCTATTTCGACTCCAGAACTGCTGAAGATCGCGAGAACAAGACGAGTCGCCGCCTGCTGCGACGATGTCGCGCAAGCGCCGGTCTTGCTACATAGATGCGTGATCGGCAACGCGCTGATGCGGCACGGCGCGCGTCCGGAAGTAATCCAGCACAAACAGCCGGATTGCTGAGGACAGGTTGCCCTGCTGTCGATTGGTGTCGATCTCCCCCACCAATTCGGACAGCGTCATATCCCGAAGATTCGAGATTTCCTTCATGCCGTTCCAGAAAGCCTCTTCCAGACTCACGCTGGTCTTGTGGCCGGCAACGACGATAGATCGTTTAACTACAGGCGATTTCATGATGCGTCCTCGCCATCGATGTGGTGCTGATCCAGCACGGTGTTCGCACGGAATGTGCGCTGCTCTTCCAAGGTTCGCTCGGATTTGGTGCGACCAAAGCGCGCCCGGTTGACCTCGGCCTGCTTGGCTGACTGGTCGCGTGCCGTGCGCTTCTTAAATCGGTTCAGATTGATCAGGTCGCCCATGATCTCTCCTGTATTAAAAATTTGATGGAGCGAGAAACGTTTCAGCTACCATCCAACAGTTGTGCGTGCTGCCGGTAGAGTCAGTTTCACTCCCCATTATGAAATTCCCCGTCACTCTTTTCGGCGACTTCGCACTTACAATACTCCAGTGCGGAGCCCTACGCTGTCACCTTCTGCTCTATCACGGTAAAAATCGTCAATGATAGATGATCGGTCTAAGCACTTAGCCGATATGAGTTATAACTATTTCACTACCGGGTCTTTCTCAACAAGCTGTTACCCCCGTTGTTCCATTACCCGGGATGTATCATTTTGGCCGGCTGCACGAGTCGATCGAATTCGGCCGATGTAACAAACCCTAGTCGCACAGCCTCTTCTCTCAAAGTCGTGCCGCTGGCGTGAGCAATTTTGGCTACCTTCGCGGCATTATCATATCCTATTTTTGGCGCGAGCGCCGTAACCAGCATCAATGATCGCTGCATCAAATCGTGAATGCGTTGCTCGTCGGCGCGAATTCCCTCGACACAGTTCTCTGTGAATGATCGCGCAACGTCCGCGATCAATTGGATGGACTGCATCATGCAATGCGCCATCACCGGCTTGTACACGTTGAGTTCGAAGTGGCCCTGGCTGCCGGCCACCGTGATGGCCGTGTGGTTGCCGAATACCTGACAGCAAACCATTGTCATTGCTTCGCATTGCGTCGGATTCACCTTCCCCGGCATGATCGAGGAGCCCGGCTCGTTCTCCGGAAGGATCAGTTCGCCGAGCCCCGAACGCGGCCCCGAACCGAGCAGGCGAATGTCGTTTGCAATCTTGAATAAACCTGTCGCGACGGCGTTGATCGCCCCGTGCACGAACACATAGGCGTCATTCGACGCCAGCGCTTCGAACTTGTTCGGCGCAGTGGTGAACGGAAGCTTGGTGATGGCAGCGGCGTGCTTTGCAAACAATTTGGCAAAGCGCGGCTTGGAGTTGAGTCCGGTGCCGACGGCGGTGCCGCCCTGCGCCAGCGGGTAGAGATCCTTCACCGCGACGCGCAGCCGCGCGATTCCGCTCTCGACCTGCGCGGCATAGCCGGAGAATTCCTGACCGAGAGTCAGCGGCGTCGCGTCTTGCGTGTGGGTGCGGCCGATCTTCACGATCTTGGCGAATGCCTTTTCCTTCTTCCGCAGTGCGACAAGCAATTCGCTCAGAGCGGGGATCATGTCGTGAAGTATACTTTGAGTTGCAGCGATGTGCATTGCGGTCGGAAATGAATCATTCGACGACTGACTCATGTTGACGTGGTCGTTAGGATGCACGGGCTTCTTGGCTCCGCGCTCGCCGCCGAGCATTTCGCTGGCGCGGTTGGCGATCACCTCGTTGAGGTTCATGTTGGTCTGTGTGCCGGATCCGGTCTGCCAGACCACCAGCGGAAAGTGATCGTCGAACTGGCCGTCGATGACTTCGCGGGCGGCGGCGACGATGGCGCGGGCGAGCTTCGGGTCGAGCAGGCCGAGTTCGAGGTTGGTTTGCGCCGCGGCGAGCTTGACGATGCCCAGCGCGCGAACGATGCCCATCGGCATCCGGTCATGGCCGATCTTGAAATTCTGCCGCGACCGTTCGGTCTGCGCGCCCCAGTAACGATCCGACGCTACTTCGATCGGGCCGAAGCTGTCGGTCTCGGTGCGGGTCGGCTTCGCGGCGGTGGCGGTCTTAGAAGATGCGAGCTTGGAAGATGCGGGCTTGGAAGATTTGGCCATGGATGCGGTCCTTGCGACGCCGCGATCCCTGTAGACACGGCGCATGCGTATGAGGCCGCACGAGCGCGGCTCCCATACTCTATACCGCTATGTCGATTATTTCTTCCGGAAGCGGTCTAAACGCACCACTTCGGCGCCTTCGCTGGGCTTGGCGGGCTCTTCGTCCGATTCGGGCGCAGGCGCGGCCGGCGGCGCGGCGAGGGACGTGGCAGCGGTTTCGGCCGACGTCGTCGACGTCGCGGCGGTCTCGGTCACGGCATCGGTGGGCTCGAACTGCAGGCCGAACTGCACCGACGGATCGAAGAAGCTCTTGATGGAATTGAACGGCACCACCAGGCGCTCGGGAATGCCATTGAAGGAGAGCCCGACTTCGAAGCGATCCTCGGTCACCACCAGATCCCAGAATTGATGCTGCAGGATCACCGTCATCTCTTCCGGATATTGCGCCAGCAGGCGCGGCGACAGTTTGACGCCGTCGGCGGTCGACACGAAGGTGATGAAGAAGTGGTGCTCGCCGGGCAGGCCGTGCTCGGCGGCGTCGATCAGCACGCGCCGCAAAACGCCGCGCAGGGCATCACGCGCCAGGACGTCGTATCGGATATGATCGGTTGCCATTAGTCGGTCCCGTCGCGTTCGAAAAAAGCCGGAGGCGGAGCAGTGGACGTGCCGTGGTCCGACTCACACTATTTCTGCCATTCTACGCCGGCATAAGCCCCAGGTCTGCAGGGCAGGCAAGCCGGCGCCCTCAATATAGAGCGGAAATAGAAGGGGATAAAGCCGTGCGGGGGCTTCAGGCGACGTGACGTAGCGGTCGGAGTTGGGCGGGCCGGACCGGGTTTGATGCACTGCCGCGAACAACGGGTGTCGCCGGGCGTGCGGCGGTAACAGGGGTGAAAGCCGCGACGGCTGCGCCGGTTACGCGATGGCTGTGCGGCTCAACCCGCTATGGTTGTCGTGGCCGGGCGGATTTGGTTTCGCTGGCATTGTGCCATGAAAATCGCTAGGCAGGCTTGGTCTGGGGGTTGCAACGCAGCCGCCAAAGGACGTTGGGCTACAAGCTCGTTTAAGGGGAACGTACCGATGAGTGATGCGCCGAGCCATGTGCCGGGAGAATCGATCCTGCCAGGCTGGATAAAAGGGCCACAGGATTTTTTTGGCGGTCTCGCCCTGGTGGCGATCGCGCTGTTCGCGCTGTGGGCGTCCAGCGACTTGCAGGGCATGCGCGGCTTCTCGTTCGGCGCCGGCACCGCGCCGCGGATGTTCGGCGTGCTGCTGCTGGTGCTGGGCTTTGCCATCATGGTGGTCGGCGCGTTCACCGAAGGGCCGAAGCTCGCAGTCTATGCCTGGCGCGGGCCGCTATTCGTGTCGCTGGCGATCCTGAGCTTCGCCGTCAGCATCCGCCCGATGGGCATGATCTTTTCCGCCATGGCCAGTTTCATGATTGCCGCTTTGGGCACCCATGAGACGCAATGGAAAGAGACCTTCATTGTCGGCGTCTGCCTGACGGCGGGCTGTGCTCTCCTATTTCCCTACGCGCTAGGTCTGCCTCTGCAGATGCTGCCCGCGTTTCTGAACCGCTGAGGGCGCTATGGGCGATCTTTTTTCCAATCTCGGTCTCGGCTTCGGCGTCGTTTTCCAGTTCGTGCAATGGGCTCCTGCGTTCCTGCACGGGATGTCGATTCCGATTCCCATCAACATCCTGCTCTGCCTGATCGGCGCGCTGGTCGGCACGCTGGTCGGCGTGTTGCCGGGCATCGGCACCATCGCCACCGTGGCCATGCTGCTGCCGATCACCTTTGGCCTGCCGCCGGTCGGCGCGCTGATCATGCTCGCCGGCATCTATTACGGCGCGCAATATGGCGGCTCGACCACCTCGATCCTGGTCAACATTCCCGGTGAGGCGAGTTCGGTGGTCACCGCGCTGGACGGTTTCCAGATGGCCAAGCAGGGCCGCGCCGGTCCGGCGCTGGCGATTGCCGCGATCGGCTCGTTCTTCGCCGGTTGCGTCGCCACCGTACTGATCGCGGTGCTCGGCGCGCCGCTGACCAAGCTGGCGCTGGCGTTCGGCCCCGCCGAATATTTCTCGCTGATGGTGCTCGGCCTGATCTTTGCGGTGGTGCTGGCCAAGGGCTCGGTGCTGAAGGCGATCGCGATGATCGTGTTCGGCCTGCTGCTGTCGATGGTCGGCTCCGACATCGAAACGGGCGCCGCGCGGATGTCGTTCAACGTCCCCGAACTGGCTGACGGCCTCGGCTTTGCCACCGTCGCCATGGGCCTGTTCGGTTTTGCGGAAATCATCCGCAACCTGGATGCCGGCGGCGAGGGCGATCGCGACCTGGTTCAGGAGAAGGTGACGGGCCTGATGCCGACCCGGAAGGACATGATGGACTCTGCGCCGGCGATTCTTCGCGGAACGGTGCTGGGCTCGATCCTCGGCATCCTGCCAGGTGGCGGCGCGGTGATTGCGTCGTTTGCCGCCTATACGCTGGAAAAGAAGCTTTCCAAGGATCCGTCGCGGTTCGGCCGCGGCGCGATCGAAGGCGTCGCCGCCCCGGAAAGCGCTAACAACGCCGCGGCGCAGACCTCGTTCATCCCGTTGCTGACGCTGGGCATCCCGCCCAACGCGGTGATGGCGCTGATGGTCGGCGCGATGACCATCCACGGCATCGTGCCGGGTCCGCAGGTGATGCAGAAGCAGCCCGAACTGGTCTGGGGCATGATCGCCTCGATGTGGGTCGGCAACCTGATGCTGCTGATCATCAACCTGCCGCTGGTCGGCATCTGGGTCCGCCTGCTGCGCGTGCCCTACCGGCTGATGTTCCCGTCGATCGTGATCTTCTGCTGCATCGGCATCTATTCGGTGAATAACGCGCCGATGGACGTCGTGCTGGCCGGGATCTTCGGTCTGCTCGGCTACTGGCTGATCAAGCACGACTTCGAGCCGGCGCCGTTGCTGCTCGGCATGGTGCTGGGTCCGCTGATGGAAGAGAACCTGCGCCGGGCCCTGCTGATCTCGCGCGGCGATGCGACGGTATTCTTCACCCGCCCGTTGTCGGCCAGCCTGATGGCCATCTCGGCCTTCCTGCTGGTGCTGGCGCTGCTTCCCTCCTTGCGCAAGAAGCGCGACGAGGTGTTCGTCGAATCCGAAAGCTGAACTGCGGCGTGTATTGAGTTGCCCCGAACGCATCGCGTTGGCGATGACAAAAAATTCGGGGAGAACGTCATGAATTACCTTCGTCGCACGCTTGCGACCGCCGGACTTGCGCTGGCCAGCATTGCCGCAATGGCCGGTTCCGGCCAGGCCCAGGACTATCCGACCCGCACCATCACCATGATCGTGCCGTTTGCCGCGGGTGGTCCGACCGACATCATCGCCCGTATCGTCACGGCCGAGATGGCCAAGACGCTGGGCCAGAGCATCATCATCGAGAATGTGGTCGGCGCCGGCGGCACCACCGCGACCACGCGCGCGGCGCGCGCCAACCCCGACGGCTACACGCTGATCACCGGCCACATGGGCACCCATGCCGCCGCCGTGCCGCTGTATCCGAAGCTGGCCTATCATCCCGAGAAGGACTTCGAACCGGTCGCGCTGCTCGCCGGCACGCCGATCCTGATCCTGGCCAAGAAGGATTTCCCGGCCAAGGATCTCAAGGAATTCGTGGCTTACGTGAAGGCCAATACCGACAAGATGAACATGGCCCATGCCGGCATCGGCTCGGTGTCCTACTCGTCCTGCGAGCTGCTCAGTTCGGTGCTGGAGATCAAGCCGACCGGGGTGCCGTTCAACGGCACCGGACCCGCGATGAACGCGCTGGTCGGCGGCCAGGTCGATTACATGTGCGACCAGATCGTCAACGCCGTGCCGCAGATCAACGGCGGCACCATCAAGGCCTATGCAGTGGCGACGCCGGAGCGCAACCCGTCGCTGCCAGACCTGCCGACCACCATCGAAGCCGGCCTGCCGAAGTATCAGGTCTCCGCCTGGAACGCGATCTTCGCCCCCAAGGGCACGCCGCCCGCGATCGTCGCCAAGCTCAATGCCGCCGCCGCCAAGGCGCTGGACGACGAGAACGTGCGCAAGCGGCTGCTCGACCTCGGCTCCGACATTCCCAAGGCCGACGGCCGCACCCAGGCCGCGCTGGCGGCCCTGGTGAAGAGCGAAGTCGAAAAATGGTCGGCGGTGCTGAAGCCCGCGATGTGATCCAGCGCCGGATGGCGGCGTGATTTGAGGGGCCGGATTTCAGGATCCGGCCCTTGTCATCGGCGGGGCAGGAACCACTTTTCCGGGTATAATCCGGGAATCGCCGTGTTGCACGACCGGCCGGAACGATAAGTTCGTCGGCTCATCAGGCCCGCATAGACCATGAACCAGTATCACGACCTGCTCGAACGCATCCTCGCCGACGGCGCCGAAAAGCACGACCGCACCGGCACCGGCACGCTGTCGGTGTTCGGCCACCAGACGCGCTTCAACCTGGCCGCCGGTTTTCCGATGCTGACCACCAAGAAGCTGCCGCTGAAGGCAATCATCCACGAGTTGCTGTGGTTTCTCGCCGGCGACACCAATATCAAATATCTCAAGGACAACGGCGTCTCGATCTGGGACGAATGGGCCGACGCCAATGGCGATCTCGGCCCGGTCTACGGCTCGCAGTGGCGCTCGTGGCCGGCGGCCGACGGGCGGGCCATCGACCAGATTGCCAATGTCGTTGACATGATCAAACGCAATCCGGACTCGCGGCGGCTGATCGTGACGGCGTGGAATCCCGCGGACGTCGATAAGATGGCGCTCCCGCCATGCCACTGCCTGTTCCAGTTCTATGTCGCGAACGGCAAGTTGTCGTGCCAGCTCTACCAGCGCTCCGCCGACGTGTTCCTCGGCGTGCCCTTCAACATCGCATCCTACGCGCTGCTGACGATGATGGTGGCGCAGGTCACCGGCCTGAAAGCGGGCGACTTCATCCATACGCTCGGCGACGCGCATCTGTATTCCAACCACCTGGAGCAGGCCCGGCTGCAACTGACGCGGCCCACGCGCCCGCTGCCGGTGATGAAGATCAATCCGGAGGTGAAGGATATCTTTGCGTTCCGGTACGAGGACTTCGTGCTGGATGGCTACGATCCGCATCCGCATATCAAGGCGGCGGTTGCGGTATGAGCCTTTCCATACGTGCGGCTCGCAGCGACGACGCCGCGTTGGTTCTCGGGTTCGTGCGCGAGCTGGCGGCGTATGAAAAGCTTTCGCACGAGGTCGGCGCGACCGAGGCCATGATCTCGGAAGCCCTGTTCGGTACTCAGCAGCGCGTCTATTGCGACATCGCGGAATGGAATGGCGAGCCGGTCGGGTTTTCACTCTGGTTTCTCAATTTCTCCTCGTTCCGGGGGCGTCACGGCATTTATCTCGAGGATTTGTTTGTGCGGCCCGCGCACCGCAGACACGGCGTCGGCAAAGCACTGATGGTGACATTGGCGAAACGCTGCGTCGAGAAGGGGTGGGCGCGCTTTGAATGGTCGGTGCTGGATTGGAATGCGCCATCAATTGCATTCTACAAATTGATCGGCGCGACCATGATGGATGAGTGGACGATCTGCCGTGCGAGCGGTGAGGCGCTGCAGAAGCTGGCGTCGGAGTCTGCCGCATGATCTCCATCACCCTCATGGTCGCCATCGCCGAGAACGGCGTCATCGGGCAGGGCAATGCGATTCCGTGGCGGCTTAAGTCCGACATGCAGCGTTTGAAGGCGCTGACCATGGGCAAGCCGATCGTGATGGGCCGCAAGACCTTCGAGTCGTTTCCGCGACGGCCGCTGCCGGGACGGACCAACATCGTCATTACCCGCAATGCCGGATACCAGGCGGCCGGTGCGGTGGTGACCACCTCGTTCGATCAGGCGCGCGACGTGGCGCTCGGCGACGCGCTGCGGCGCTCGGTCACCGAGATTGCGGTGCTTGGCGGCGCGGAGATTTATGCGCAATGGATGGATGTCGCCGACCGGCTCGAAATCACCGAAGTCCATGCCCGCCCGGTCGGCGATACGCATTTTCCGGCCATCGATCCGGCGATCTGGGAAGAGGCGGCGCGGGTCCGGCATTCTGCTGCGGCCGAGGACAGCGTCGATTTCTCCTATGTGACATATCGCCGACGCAGTCCGCATTAACCGCGTTTGCGACTGTTAACATTGACAATTGTGGCTTTAAGCATAGCTCCAGCGTTACGGCTCCCGCGTTGTAAGAGCCGGGTCCGTCCCCTATAAAGCCGTCCAGATGTGGCGAGACCGGGTTGCCCGGCCGCGCAGAGGAGAGTGTGAATGCCGTGGAAGAATCAAGGCGGAGGTCCGTGGAGCTCTGGTCCGAAGGGACCATGGGGATCCGGTCCGCAAGCGTCCGGACCGAGGCCGCCTGATCTCGAGGATCTGCTGCGCCGTGGCCAGGACCGTCTGCAGTCGTTGCTGCCCGGCGGCTTCGTCAGCGGCATGGGCATCGCCTTGGTGCTGGCCGCCGCTTTGGTGATCTGGGGCCTGTCCGGCTTCTTCCGCGTGCAGTCCGAAGAGCTCGGCGCCGTGCTGCGCTTCGGCAAGCATGTCCGCACCGTGCAGCCCGGCCTGAACTATCATCTGCCGTATCCGATCGAGACCGTGCTGCTGCCGAAGGCGTTGCGCGTCTCGACCCTGAGCATCGGCATGACCATCGGCGACGACCCGTCGCGCCGCGGTCGCACCATCCGCGACGTGCCCGAGGAAAGTCTGATGCTGACCGGCGACGAGAATATCGTCGACGTCGACTTCACGGTGCTGTGGCGCATCAAGCCCGACGGCGTCGGCAACTTCCTGTTCAACATCCAGAACCCCGAAGGCACCGTGAAGGC
>NZ_JAQGJD010000400.1 GCF_028290785.1 Tardiphaga sp.
GATGACGACCGGCCGGTTCTGGTCGCTGCGCGCGCCGATGGCGAGCGCGTGGCGATCGCCGGCCTGAGCGAAGGCTCGCGCGACCAGTTGTTCCTGGCACTGCGGCTGGCGCTGCTGGAGCGCCGCACCCACCAGCCGCTGCCGTTCATCGGCGACGACCTGCTGACCAGCTTCGACGAGGCGCGCACCGCGGCGACACTCGAACTGCTCGCCGCCGCGGGAAGGGAGCGGCAGATGATCGTGTTCACGCATCACCAACACGTCGCCGAACTCGCGCGCGCGGTGCCCGGCCACGCGGTCGAGGTGATCGCGCTGTAGCTGCGTTGCAAAGATGAGAAAGGGGTGGGACCGTCGACGCGGGTAATAACGACGGTCCCGTGTCGTGCAATTGAAATTCAGGGCGGGAAAGCGACTTCCGTGCCCATTCTGCGCGACGCTTCGACGGTATCGCAACCGCCTAAGCTCGCAACGTAAACCGTTTCTTAACCTAACCGATCAACCTTACCTGGGCCGTTTTTCCGGCAATTGGCGAGGTCGCGTAGAATAATCTACTGCGCGGCCTTCGTCAGCGCCCCGATGGTGTCGGCATTGGCGCAATAGCTCTCATAGTGTTTCTCCGCGACGCCGGCGACGAGGTCCTGCTGGCAGGCCGGCTTGTGCTGGCAGTTGGCGCAGGTGCGCTGCATGTCGTTGAGAACCGGCCGCTCGATCCGCGCGATGGCGGCATCGTCGAAGCCGAGCGCCCTCAGCAACATCGGCAGTTCATCCGCCGCGTGCTTGCCCTGGCGCACCACCGATTCGAGGTCGGCGGACGAAAGGCCCATCTCGCTGGCGATGCGGTTGAATTCCCCGGCGTCGAGTTCGTTCATTTCGCTGCGTTCGTGCCAGCGCTTCAACAGGGCACCGAACTGATCAATCAGGGCCGTGACGCGGGGATAGGGCTGGGCTGTCATGACAGGCTCCGCTGCGAATGGGTACTTCGCAAGGATCGGCGCTCGAGAGTGTCCTCGCATTGCGTTGGATCAATCGCGCCGCGGTGCGGAACCGGCAGCCGGTCGTTACCGTTACCGGGAAATGCCTGCAGCGCAGGGGTTTTTGCACGGAGCCGGGGCTGGCATTGCGAGCGGGTGCGCTTACATTGGTAGCATTGTCATTCCAGACGCCGGCACGCCGGCTTCAGGAGGCGTTGATGACCAGAACATATTTCGTTGCGGCGATGATCGGAACGGCGTTGCTGATGAGCGGCGCGGGGGCGCGCGCGGATGCGTATCGGCCCGGCGAGTTTCTGATGCTCGATCTTAACCGGGCCGCGCTGTCGCCGAGGCCGTTGGGGCCGCCGGCGCAGTTCGAGGCGGTGCCGATCGAGGCGAAGGCCGATGCGCCGGTCGCTGTGCCCGCGCCGGTCGCTGCCGCCGCGAAGCCCCGCGTCGTGGCGGCAAAGCCGCAGATTAATGTCCGCAAGAAAATCGCCCGCGTCCGCAGCAATCCGCTCGACGCCAATGCCGCCGACACCCGCGTTCAGGTCTGGCCCTGCCGCAGCGGCGGCATCTGCGGCTGGAAGAAGTAGCGGCTTACGCGACGGCCCCTCAGCCATCATTGCGAGGAGCCCTTTGCGACGAAGCAATCCAGTCTTGCCGAGCGGATGGCTCTGGATTGCCGCGTCGCTTCGCTCCTCGCAATGACGGACGAGAGACCTGAGTCTCTTGTCGCCGTTCTGCCGGGTCTCAGCCCTCGACCTTCTCCACACCGCACCATTCGGCGATGAACAGCGCCAGCGCCGTCGTGGTCTTCTTCAGCGACGGCAGGTTGACGCCTTCGTCGAAGCCGTGGACGCCGCGCGAGATGCAGCCGTAGTTCAGCGTCGGCACGTGATCGAACAGCGCGTAGACGCGGCTGTCGAGATAGGCCAGCGAGATTTCCGGCTTCGGCTTCTGGCCGAACACCGTTTCATGGGCGGATGCTAGGGTGGCTTCGGCGTCGGAGCCGGGCTTCAGCTCATAACCTTCGGCCTGGAATCCGTTGAAGGTGACGGTCGGCGGGATGTTGGACAGGAAGGCATCGCCGCGCGTGAAGGCATCGACGCAGTCGACGATTTCCTTCTTGGCCTGTTCGGCGGTCTTGCCGGGCAGGATTGAGATCCGGCAGTCGACCTTGCACCAGGCCGGCACCGAAGAGGCCCAGTCGCCGCCGGCGATCTTGCCGATGTTCAGGTTGACCGGCTTCTCGATGTTCTTGAAGTGCTCGGTCTGGTCCTTGGTGGCATTCCATTTGGCTTCCAGCTTGCGCAACTCGCCGATCACGCGATAGGCGGCGTCGATGGCATTGGCACCGGTGCCCATCCGCTGCACGTGCACCGGCACGCCGCGGACTTCGAGCTGGAACCAGATCACGCCGATATTGGCGCGCGTGATGGTCTCATGCGACGGCTCCGAGATCACCACGGCATCGGCCTTGTAGCCGCGCAGATGCGTCATCATCGCACCGTCGCCGGTGGATTCCTCTTCGACCACCGACTGCAGATACACCGTCGCCGCCGGCTGCAGGCCGAGGCTCTTCAAGGCGTCGAGGGCAAAAATGTTGGAGGCGCAGCCGGCCTTCATGTCGCCGGCGCCGCGGCCCTGCATCCAGTCGCCCTGGATCACCGGGTCGTAGGGCGGCGTGGCCCACATGTCGTGCGGGCCTTCCGGCACCACATCGACGTGGCCCTGTAGGATCAGCGAGCGGCCCTTCTCGTCGTGCGGATGATGGGTGCCGACCACGATCGGCGCCCGCGAATGCAATTCGTCAAACACGCCGCTGCCGGGATGGGCGGCCAGCGCCGCCTTGTCCATCTCGAAGCGCTCCATCTTGTAGCCGCGCGCCTTCATGGCGCGGAACATGAAGTCCTGCATGGTGTGCTCGTTGCCGCGCGTAGAGACGTGGCGCACCATTTCCTGGGTAAACTTGACCTGGGCGTCAAAGCCCTTGTCGATGGCGGCAATGATGTCGTCGCGCAGTTTGGGGTCGAGAGGCATGGGAAGTCCTTGGATTTGTTTTGCAGTTC
>NZ_JAQGJD010000409.1 GCF_028290785.1 Tardiphaga sp.
GGACGCGCGACGCGATCGGCGCTCGTCGCTGCTCTTCGATGTGGATACCTGACGAGAGGAGGAACAAATCCGGAGGCGCCGCGTAATGTGTGGCATGAAAATCCAGCAGCCTGCCGGGGGGGCTTCAGGGTCGATACTCGCTCCCGTTTCATTGTCACTCGAATGGACTTGACGCGCCGCCCGTCGCAAGTACGCCCAGACATCGGCTGCCGGCACCATCTCGCATTGCGGCGCCATGATAGTGCCGGTTTCGACGCAAGCGACCGACCGTCGCTGCTTGGCTTCTGCGGGCATGGCAAGGAGAGCGCAGAGCAAAACTGCCGCAAGAAAGCGGATCATTCAGACTCCTCGGTAAGGTTGATTGGTGAGGTTAAGAAACGAGTTCCGTTGCACCCGTGCGCGCGGCAACTAGCGTCGAAAGCGCCGCATGGCGACCGATCTAGTTCTTGCGTCCGGTCGCAATTTGAATGTGCAGCACGGGGCCGCCTTCCCTTTTCGGGAGCAAAGGCGGCCTCACTATTTGATGATGAAGTTGATGTCGCGCACGCCGCCGGTGATCGGCCATATCCACCACATCAGCCTCACGCATGGACAGGTCGCACGCACCTTCCTGTTGGAACAGCAGGCGACGGTGAGACCGGATGCGGGCTTTCCGCCATCCGTGGTCTTACGGCCGAACACCAGCGCAATGACGTTGGTGGGCTCAGAGCCTTGCACTTCAACGTTGCCAATTTGATAGGACATGGTCTTGCACCGTTCGCTTTCGGTATTCCGTTTCTAGAGCCATGGCCGTCGCCGTTGCGACCTGCATGGCAGGTTGAAGCCTCGTTAAGATTCCGATGGTTGTCTGATATGCTGCGGTCTAAACTCTTCAGACTTCATGTACAGGAGGAGGAAATGGCAGACGACAAAAAGAAGGTCGGTAAGCCCGACAGTGACAACGTCTCGGCCGACGAGGGCTACGAATTAGCCTATTTCGCTAGGAAGCACGGTATCACGCCAGATCAAGCAGTTGGACTGGTTGCTGAACATGGCAACAATCGAGCTAGGCTCGACGCTGCCGTAGAGGAATGGAAAAGGACGCTGAAGTAGTAGCGATCGATCGCCACGGCCAGCGATTCAAATACTTCCTGCTAGAAATGACGCAGCGCAGCGGGTGCACTGCGAGAACCAGACTGTGAACTTTGACGCAAGGCTGACTCGGTTCCGGGTGGCCACGGCGCGCCTGGATTCTCGTCATGCCACCATCGCTGTACGTCCGCCCGCATGACGCGTGACCACATTTATTATGCGACACCAACGAAATGCAAAGCCCGCCTCGGCGGGTGCCGGGCGGGCTATGGTGCTTGCGAAATTCTGATGGTTTGATCGATGTCAAGGAGTAGACTCCATGTCAACACCTTACTTCGATCGTTCTCAGCTAAACTTAAATCGAGCGTTTTCCGAAACCAGGCGACGGCGCCGCCTTGGTCGATGGTGATCGCTTCTGTGAGTCAATATACGCGGCGATCGCTGCATCTGCACTTTCGGTCGAGAACGCAGCGCTCTGGAACGCCGGCTCCTTGCTTGCGATTCCGGCTATCTTGATAGGGGTCGACAAAAGACCAGCAACTATCACGGCCAGCGCTCCTCCAATCAAAGGCAGCCATCCCCACTCAATGCCCACCGAGTTGATCAAAATATTACCAAGCCCCGAAAACGGATTGTTTTTCGGAACAGGCGCAGATCGAGCTTTCTCTAGAATGGCTAACAGCCCAACCAAGGTGTGCCCCATGATACACAGGGCTGCGACACCGAGAGCCGCTGCCGTCCGGCGGTATGCATACAAGCCGGCAAGAACGATTGCGATCGCTCGTCCTAAGACAACGATCCCGTCGCCCTTGCCGCCCGCTATGTAATTCATGCTGCCAACAATCGGCATCTTCACAATCGGAAAAAGCGTCCCGGATGCCATAATCAGCGCACCGCCGAGCAACACCTTGTCATATGTCGAAAACCGCTCAATCACCTTGTGCCTCCCCAAGAAATCTAGTTGAGGCTTTAATCACACGCCGGTTGCATCAGGGTTAAGATAAAACCTTCCAGTTGAATGGTTTCATGGGAGATGGCGGAGCCCGCGCACCGCACCAAAGCCCGGGCTGTCCGAGCGCGTTTCGGTACGTGGATTGAACCGTTGCCGCTGCTGACGATAGGCGGGCGACCGACGCTCGCCGACAGCCGCCCAAGCTTTCTTTAGCGCATCGTGAAAGGTGCTCAGGCCGCCGTGCTTGCAGATGGCGCCGATCGGCGCGACGTGACAGCAAAAGTCCTCGATCGAGGTGACATCGCCCAGTCCAAGCCGCCGTACCAGTTCGGAGGACGATTCGTTGGTGACGACCACGAAAGCGACCGATCGCTTTCCGTGCGAGCATTTCCAGAAGTCTCGGCCAATCGCACGCTCGATTGGCTTCAAGGCATATCCGGCATGCTCTATCTCGAACTTGAACTCAATCCGCACTGTTCGAGAAGGAGATTCGTGAAACCGCCGTTCTGGCGCTGGCCGCCGCCACCACCGCCGGGCTTAGGGCTGAATTTGGGACTGTTGCGGAGCCAGTTGCGTCCGGCCGCATTCCAATCGGCGAATTCGGTGGCTTTCGATCGATGGTGGTCGATGAAGCGCTCGAACTACTCTTTCGCCTCGGTCGGACCGATGTGGCGTTTGTTGGCCTGCACCAGAAACTCAAGCCTCAGCGCATCCAGTCGATCGTCATCGGGGACAGGGGTGGTCGGAGGTTTCGGCTTCCGCTTTGAGGATTTTGCTGCAGATCGATCCGGTTTTTTTGTTCCTTCGCCCGAAGGAATCTCCTGAGCTATATGCTTAGATATAGAGCGCGTCGCTGTTGATGAGCTCGGGCGGGACATCCTTCGCGCCGGACCGCTACGTGTCACGGTGGCCGGGCAGTTCTAGCTGTCCGGATTTGTCGATGAAGCTTTTCAAGACGAAACGGTCGGCTCGTTCATGGGGCACTCGCTGAAAGTGCTAGTTATCGGTCCGTGAACGTGAGCCGCCAAAGTGAACATGCTTCAACGGCAGCTTTGCGCCACAAGCTGCCATGCCAGAACGGCTCATTCCGCGGTTCGTGCATGAGCTTGCTTCGGCTCGCTGCCGACGCGCGCTCTGTGACCTCAGAAGTGCAGGCATTCAGACTGGTGTATCGGAACGGTCGCAATCCGCTGACGGCGTCCCCGAAACTGCAATCAGTCAATGTTTGATTGCAGAACATCTTGTGCACTTACCGGAGTTTCCTCGATGACCGTCGATCCTAGCCTCACGCAAATTGGAACGCGCAACAGCTCATTGCATAATCTCGTCACCAGCCGCTCCTTCGTACCTCCAGCAGGTCCAGTATTTCTCACCCTTGAGGAGGTTGTTGAGCGTTATCGCGGACAGGTCAGCGAGGGAACCCTTCGCAACTGGCGTTCGATTAGGGTCGGCCCATCTTTCATCAAGAGCGGCAAAGCCATTCTCTATCCGCTGGAAGAGCTCGATCGCTGGGATCGCAGAAATCTAGTTGTTTGCCGGCCTTCACGATCGCTCCCGTTGGAGGACGCTATATCGTGACATCTGCCAGTCCGACGGTTGCCGCTGAGTGAGATGATC
>NZ_JAQGJD010000010.1 GCF_028290785.1 Tardiphaga sp.
GTCTTGGCGGCTTCGTCCAGCATCTTCTCCACCTGTACCAGGATATCCGCGCCGCGTTTGGTGAGAATGGGGGGTGGGCCGGGCTTGATGTCGGGAGGCTTTGGGCCGCCGTTGGCCGCGACATTTGCGGACGCAGCAGGAGCGGGCAGTTTCTGGCCCATTCCGACGCCGGAAAGCTCCCTGACCTCGACGCCCTGATGAGCGGCGACCATGATGTCGTGCCAGGTCTGCGCCGGCAGCGAACCGCCCGTCATCCGGTTGGTCGGCGAATAGTCGTCATTGCCGTACCAGACGGCGCAGGTGAAGTTGCCGGTGTAGCCGACGAACCAGGCGTCGCGATAGGCGTTGGTGGTCCCGGTCTTGCCGGCGGTGGGAATGCCGTCGAGCGCGGCGCGACGCGCCGTGCCTTCGGACACGACGTGACTCATCATGCCCGCCATGTCGGAAGCGACTGAAGCGGGGATCGCCTGCAGCGGTTGCTTGCCGTCGCGGTCGAAGCGCCACACCGGATCGCCGGCGCCGGTGCGCACTTCGAGAATGGCATGCGGCGTTACCGACTTGCCCTTGTTGGGAAAGGTGACGTAGGCGACGGCGTGTTCGAGTACGCTGACTTCCGCCGAGCCGATCGGCAACGATGGCGTATCGAGCAGCGGGGCCTTGATGCCGAAGCGGCGCGCCACTTCGACGATCTTGGCGCGGCCGGCTTTTGCGGGATTCGGCGACTTGCCGCCGAGCGCGATGGAGATCTTCACCGGCACCACGTTGATGGAGTGGGTGATCGCCTGGGTCAGCGTGACGTTGCCGGAATACGAGTGGCCGTAGTTTTGCGGGCACCAGTTGCCGATGCATACCGGGCCGTCATTGATGATCGAGGTCGGCTTGAAGCCGTTGAGCAGCGCCGTGGTGTAGACGTAAGGCTTGAACGACGAGCCGGGCTGCCGCATCGCATCGACCGCGCGGTTGAACTGGCTGGCGCCGTAGTCGCGGCCGCCGACCATGGCGCGGACGCCGCCGTCGAGATCGGACACCACGGTGGCGGCCTGCGTCGCGTGGTAGTCGCGGCCGAACTGGCGCAACTGGTTCTCGATCGCAGCGTCGGCGGCGTGCTGCACATTCATGTCGATGGCGGTGCGCACCACGAAGACGCGCTCGGAATAGGATTTTGGAAACGTATCGACGAGGCGGCGCATCTCGTCGAACGCCCAGTCGAGATAGTAGTTCGGCGAACTCTCCTGGCGACGGTCCACCGCGACGGCCGGGTTGCGCCGCGCGCCGAACACCTGGCCCTCGGTCATGAAACCGGCATCGACGAGGTTGTCGAGCACCTGGTTGGCGCGCGCGCGCGCCGCGGGCAGGTTGATGTGCGGCGCGTATTTGGTCGGCGCCTTGAACAGGCCGGCGAGCATCGCGGCTTCCGCAAGGTTCACGTCGCGGGCCGACTTGTTGAAGTAGAAGTGGGCTGCGCCATCGACGCCGAAGGTGCCGCCGCCCATATAAGCGCGGTCGAGATAGAGCTTCAGAATTTCGTTCTTGGTGAGCCGGGTCTCCAGCCAGATCGCCAGAAAGGCTTCGTTGACCTTGCGCTCGATGGTGCGCTCGTTGGACAGGAACAGGTTCTTGGCGAGCTGCTGCGTCAGCGACGAGCCGCCCTGGCGCACGCCGCCGGCCTGCGCATTGGTCACCAGCGCGCGCGCGGTGCCGGCGATGTCGATGCCGAAGTGATCGTAGAAGCGACGGTCTTCGGTGGCGAGCGTCGCCTTGATCAGATTGTCCGGAAAGTCTTCCAGCGGAATCGAGTCGTTGTGCTTGATGCCGCGGCTGCCGATCGGATTGCCGTAGCGATCCAGAAATGTGACGGCGAGATCGGATTTCTTCAGCCAGTCGTCATCGGAAGTTTCGCGAAACGCCGGCTGCGCCAGCGCGAGCATCAGGATCAGACCGCCCAGACCGATGGTGGCCATTTCCGACAGCGGTTCGATGAATACCCAGCGCTTCCAGCGGCCGACATAGAAGCGGTCCATGAAGGTGGAGAAGCGTTCCCACAATTCGCGGGTGCCGCGGCCGGAGGAGAACAGCGTCGAGTCGATGCGCGCATCGAAGTCCAGCAGGAAATGCTGGAGCTTCTTCTTCCACGAAGAGGGTACGATCTGGCGCACCGGGGCCCTTGGTTGGTTTGCAGCGCTCAAGCGCCACCCCAAGAGGGCACCGCCGGGACGTCATGCTGGACTGTTGCGGCAATCCCAAGGCATGCGGCCGATGCCGCTTTTTCGCCTCAAGAACTGACTCGTCCAGTTCTAGCCGAGCGGCACCCACAAACCAATGGCAATGCTCGACTTTCGCAGGGGAAGGCTAACGCAGCCGCGGGTTTTGCCACCATGTTGCCGCAAGACCGCGATGGCGCTTGCGGAACTGGCCTCAGAACCCATAGAAGGGCGCTTCACCCCCGTCCGGATTGAACCCACGGCATGACCACGCGTCCTCCGAAACCCTCACCGCAAGAGGGAATGTTCTGGAAAACCAAGACGTTGGAACAGATGTCCGGCGCCGAATGGGAAAGCCTGTGCGACGGCTGCGCGCGCTGCTGCCTGGAAAAGCTCGAAGACGAAGATACCGGCAAGATTTATTATACCCATGTATCCTGCAAATTGCTCGATGCCGGACTCTGCGCCTGCAAGGACTATCCGAACCGTTCCGACCAGGTTCCCGATTGCGTGCGGCTGACTCCGGACAACGTCCGCACCCTGAACTGGCTGCCGCCGAGCTGCGGCTACAAGCTCGCCGCCGAGGGCCGCGACCTGTACTGGTGGCACCCGCTGATCTCGGGCAGCGCGCAGACCGTGCATGAAGCCGGCGTGTCGGTTCGCGGTCGGGTGCAGGGCACCGAAGCCACCGTGCCCGACGAAGAGCTGCAGGACCACATCGTGACCTGGCCCGGCGTGCTGCCGCGCAGGGCGCAGTTGAAGAAGCGACCGGTGTAGGGACTGCAGGTCTGTATCGGCCTATGACTGCCATCCAAGCGCGCGGCTGATGGCGATGGATGTAGCCCGCACGTCGTGGGTGAGTGCCTGCATGCGCTCCGGCTGCATGTACTGGGCGATACTTGATACGCTGAGGGCGGCGACGATGACGCCGCTGGCGTCGCGGATTGGTGCGGCCACGCAACGCAACTCCGGCGCGCTCTCTTCCAGGTCGAAGGTCACGCCTACCTGCGCGTAGGACCGCATCCGCTCCAGCCATTGCTGCCGCGCTTTTGCGGATGGTCGTGCGCCACCGGCGCTGGCCATGTCGAAGAACGACTTCCATTCCGCCTCGGACATGTCGAGTACCAACGCCTTGCCGAGTCCCGTCGACCAAACCGGATGGCGGTCGCCGATGGTGGAGCGGATTTCGAAGCGGCGCTGGCCGGGCACCTTGTCCAGATACAGCACGACGCCATCATCGAGGATGCCGAGCTGCACCGTGTCCTGGGTGCGTTCTGCCAGCCGGACGAGATGGGCATGCGCGACCTGGCGCAGCGGCATGTTGCGCTGCGCCTGAAAACCAAGCTCGAGCAGCTTCGGTCCAAGACTGTAGCCGCCGCGCGGCGCGAAATTAAGATAGCGCCGATCGACAAGGGCCGATGCCAGACGGTGGGTGGTGGTGCGGGTGGTGCCGAGCTTTGCCGACAATGCGGCCAGGTCCGCAGTCCCGCCGGCAATGGCCTCCAGCACGTCAAGCGCGCGCATCAATGTCTGCGCACCCTGGGTGCCGTTCCGGTCTGGCTGTGGCTTCTGTTGCCGAGCGTTCGTGTCGCCCTTGTTTGCTGATGCGCCGCGGGAAACCTCGGACATCGTTACTTCCTCGCGATCGAGCTGGATGAAATCGTCTTTCGATCGGTCAGCATTATCCGCAATCCCGGCGTCGAGACAGCGTCGGTGACGTGCGGACGGCCTGCATCGTTCGACAGATGGGCTTGACAGCAGCCGGTCGGGCTTATTCTATACCACATATTGTTACTATATCCCATATAATGGGATTCTCAAGAAGAATGATCGGGAGGACGTTTCTACGCTGGCGCTGCATGGCAGGCCGATCGACATCCCCACATCCGTACGACGCGCCATCGCCGGTCGAGAGCCGGCACGGTTCGTCGACATCCACATGACCGAACAACGACTGGATATCCATCAAGTGAAACTGTTGCGCTACGGCCCCGTGGGCCATGAGAAGCCCGGCTTGCTCGACGCCGATCAACGTATCCGTGATCTTTCCGGGCATGTCGCCGATATCAACCCCGGCACGCTGGCCCCGGCCGAGCTCGACCGCCTCGGGCGGATCGATCCCAAATCGCTGCCGCTGGTGGATGGATCGCCGCGTCTCGGGATGCCGGTCGCCCAGGTCGGCAAGTTCATCGCGATCGGTCTCAACTATGCCGATCACGCCGCGGAATCGAACCTCGCGATTCCTGCCGAGCCGGTGGTCTTCACCAAGGCGATCAGTTCGCTGACGGGTCCCAACGACGACGTCATGCTGCCGCTCGACTCGGTCAAGGGCGACTGGGAAGTCGAACTGGGCATCGTCATCGGCCAGCGCGCGAGCTACGTCTCGGAAGCGCAGGCGCTCGATTACGTCGCCGGCTATTGCCTGGTGAATGACGTCAGCGAGCGCGAATACCAGATCGAGCGCGGTGGCACCTGGGACAAGGGCAAGGGCTGCGACACCTTCGGCCCGGTCGGCCCGTGGCTGGTGACATCAGTCGAAGTCGGCGATCCGCAGGCGCTCGACATGTGGCTCGATGTCAACGGCACCCGCATGCAGACCGGCAATACCCGCACCATGATCTTCAACTGCGCCGTGATCGTCAGCTACGTCAGCCGCTTCATGACGCTGATGCCCGGCGACATCATCACCACCGGCACGCCGCCGGGGGTTGGCATGGGCAAGAAGCCCGATCCGGTTTTCCTCAAGGCCGGCGATGTCATGACGCTCGGGATCGACAAGCTCGGAACCCAGCGCCAGCGCGTCGTCGCCTGGACCCGCACCTGAAAGGTTTGACCATGTTGTTCAAGGATCGTTTCAAGGGCCGCAAGGCCATCGTCACCGGCGGCGCTTCCGGCATCGGCCTCGACGTCGCCAAACGGCTTGCGGCCGAGGGTGCTCAGGTCAGCCTGTGGGACCTGACCGATACGCTGCTGCTGCCGGCCAAGACCGCGAGCGGCGCCATCGATACCCAGGTCGTCGACATTGCCGACGCCGATGCGGTGGCGCGGGCGATGGATGCCAGCGTCAAGGCGCTCGGCGGCCTCGACGTGCTGGTGGCGAGCGCCGGCATCACCGGCCCCAACACGACCGTCCGCGACTACCCCGTGGATGCCTGGCAGCGCGTGGTGAATGTCAATCTCAACGGCATATTCTACTGCAACCAGGCGGCCATCCGCGCGATGGAAGCCATCGGCTACGGCCGCATCGTCAACGTCGCCTCGATCGCCGGCAAGGAAGGCAACCCGAACGCCTCCGCCTACAGTGCCTCGAAGGCGGGCGTCATCGGTTTCACCAAGTCGCTCGGCAAGGAAGTCGCAAAGACCGACATCCGCGTCAACTGCGTCACCCCTGCGGCGGTGCGCACGGCGATCTTCGATCAGATGACGCAGGCGCATATCGATTTCATGCTGTCGAAGATTCCGATCGGGCGCTTCGGTGCCATCGAGGAAGTCGCCTCCCTGATCTGCTGGCTCGCCAGCGAGGAAGCCTCGTTCAGCACCGGCGGCGTGTTCGACGTCTCGGGTGGACGCGCGACGTACTGATCGGTGGCGCCGGTCGCGACCGGCGCCGCTCACGCTATCAAATCAAAAAACAGAGGGAATCCCATGACTACAATCGCAGCCACTCCTCCGATCGAAATCGGGGAGGGCATCCGACAGAGCGTGCTCGGCAAGCTTCGCTGGCGCATCGTGTTCTTCTGCTTCGTTCTCTTCATCATCAACTACCTCGATCGTGTGAACGTCGGCTTTGCCGCCATTCACATGAACAAGGATCTCGGGCTGTCGGCCACGGCCTACGGGTTGGGCGCCGGCATCTTCTTCCTCGGCTACATCGCCTTCGAAATTCCCAGCAACATGATCATGCACAAGGTCGGTCCGCGCCGCTGGATCGCCCGCATCATGGTGACCTGGGGCATCGTGTCGTGCTGCATGGCCTTCGTTCAGGGCGAAATCAGCTTCTACGTGGTTCGCTTTCTGCTCGGTCTCGCCGAAGCCGGCTTCGTGCCGGGCGTTTTACTGTATCTGACCTACTGGTTTCCGCAGCGCGACCGCGCCAAGGCGACCGCCGGCTTCATGACCGCGACGGTGCTGTCGACGGTGATCGGCGCGCCGCTGTCGGGATGGATCCTGGCCAGCAACCCGACCTGGTTCGGCCTCGCCGCCTGGCAATGGTTGTTCATTCTCGAGGGCTTCCCCGCTGTCATTGTCGGGGTCGTAACCTTCTTCTACCTGGTCGATCGGCCGCAGACCGATACGCGCTGGCTCGATGCGACCGAGCGCAAATGGCTGATCGACGAACTTGATCGCGAGAACCGCGAGGTCGAAGCCGTCGGCACCCATTCCTTCCGTGCCATCTTCAGCGATTACCGGGTCTGGCTGCTGACCCTGATCTACATGTTCAATGCGATGGCGGTATACGGCGTGGTGTTGTGGCTGCCGCAGATCGTGCGGTCGATCGGCGGCCTCACCGACCTGCAAACCGGATTCGTCACCGCGATCCCGTTCGTCTTCGCCACCTTCGGGCTGGTGTTTGTGGCGCGCAACTCCGACGCCACCGGCGAGCGCAAATGGCACACCGCGCTGTCGGCTTTGCTCGGCGGCCTGTTCCTCGCAGCCAGCGCCTTTGCACCGAGTCCGCTGGTCGGCCTGCTGCTGCTATGCGCCGCTGCCGCCGGCGTGTGGGCAGTGCTTGGCGTATTCTGGAGTCTGCCGACCCTGTTCCTGACCGGGCCGGCGGCCGCCGGCGGCCTCGCCGCCATCAACGGCTTCGCCCAGATCGGCGGTTTCGCCGGGCCCTATCTGGTGGGCTGGATCAAGGACACCACCCAGAGCTTCACGCCTGCGCTGTTGACGCTGGCCGCCGGGCCGATCATCGCCGCTATTCTCTGTCTCGCCATCAAGGTGAAGAAAACGGCTCCCGCGCGGCGCTGAGCGGGTTTGGCGACGAGCGGAGCTGCCGGACAACAGGCCGATGCCTGAGGTCTGGCGGCTTCGCGGCGTGGGATTTTCGGGGATGCCGGGGTAGGCGCGGAAGAAGCGGCCGGCGCAGGCGCGGCAAGTTTGTATCGGTTTATGATACAAAATTCTTGCATGCGTATCGTTCGATGATACAGTAGCGTCCATGATCGTCGGTTTCAGAAATGGCTTGACGAAGGCGGCCTTCGACGGCGAGGCGCTAAAGGGCTTTCCAGCCGATCTGCTGAAGGTCACTCGCCGCAAGCTGAATTATCTGGATGCGGCGATCTCGCTTGAAGACCTTCGATCGCCGCCGGGCAACCGGCTTGAAGCGCTCAAAGGCGATAGGCTCGGGCAGCATTCGATCCGAATCAACGATCAGTTTCGCATCTGCTTCAAGTGGACGATCGAGGGGCCTGCAGATGTTGAATTTGTCGACTATCACTGAAGCCGTGACGGAGAGCTGCGATGATTAAGAAACTTCCGCCAATGCATCCCGGAGAGGTTCTGCGGGAAGAATTTCTGATCCCGCTCAATATGTCGGCGGGCGCTCTGGCCAAGGCATGCGGCATCCCCCGTACCCGGATTGAAAGGCTGGCGAACGAAACCAGCAACATCACCGCCGATACGGCGCTGCGATTGGCCAAGGCGCTCAACACCTCGGCGCAGCTATGGATGAACCTGCAGAATGCGTTCGATGTCCGGACGGCCGAACGGCAGATCGGCAACGAACTGGCGAAGATCAGTTCGGTAAATCCGGCGGCGTCGGCCGCAGCCTGAGACGCGGCGAGTTATCGCTCAACAAGATCAAGTGATCCTCACCGCGCGAACCATCCCACCACCAGCACGCGCAGCGGATTGGCGGGGTCGAGCAGAAGTTTCAGGGTGACGCCGAGCGAGATGATCACCAGCAGCGGCCGGATCACCTTCGGCCCGAAGCGCATCGCGGCGCGCGAGCCGAGCCGGCCGCCGATCATATTGCCGACCGCCATCGCGGCGCCTAGCATCCACAGCACATGGCCGCCGGCCGCCAGCACCGCCATCGACACCACGTTGCTCATCAGGTTGAGCGCCTTGGTGTGCGCGGTGGCGCGGGTCAGTCCCATGCCCATCAGCGTCACCAGGCTGAGCGCAAAGAACGAGCCGGCGCCGGGGCCGAAGAATCCGTCATAAAATCCGATCGAGCCGGCGACCGCGGAGTAGCCGAGCGGCGTCAGGCGCGCGCGTGAATCGATGTCGGCAGCGACCGGCGCCAGCAGGAAGTACAGCGCGATGCCGACCAGCAGGATCGGCAGCACCACCATCAGCCAGCGCGTGTCGACCACCATCAGCGCCAGCCCGCCCATCGCCGCGCCGGCGAGCGCTGCGGCCAGCGGCAGGCGCAGCAGGCGAAAATCGATCCACCCGGCGCGCCAGAACGTGTAGGTCGCCGACGCCGTGCCGACGCAGGCCTGCACCTTGTTGGTGGCAAGCGCCGCCACCGGGCTGATACCGGCTGCCAGCAGCGCCGGAATCACGATCAGCCCGCCGCCGCCGGCAATGGCATCGACGAAGCCGGCCGTGACGGCGGCGAGGCAGAGCAGGGCAACGATGTCGGGGGCAAGGTCGATCACCGGCGCTGCTTAGGCGATGCGCGCGCGGAGGGCTACTGGAAAATAGAACCTGTCGGCGGTGGACCAGCACGCGCAGCGGGTTGGCGGGGCCGAGCAGCGGTGACGTCGAGCGAGGTGCAGCAGGTTGCTTGGTGGTTCTTCGTGTTAGTTCAGTGGATGCTTAGCTGAACGTGACGCCGATCCGGTAGTTTTTGCGCCACACAACATCGCAACGTAAATGCAAGCCGTCGCTTGGCACAACTAGCGCGAACCTTTCGGGTATCCCAACATGGCTGGATATCTCCAGAGCCGCGCCGGTAGCGGACAGGTTGCGGACCACGCAGTCGATGGCGCCGCCGCCGAACTCGATCGTTCCAGCCTTCAAGACGCGGTGGCGGGGGGCGGCTCGAGTTTCGATCATAACGTCACACTACCGCAATCCTTCCGTTGGACAACGTCAGGACGCGCCCTGACATCACCAGCCGGTCGCGCCCCTCATCCTTCGCGACATACAGTGCACGATCCGCGGCTTCGACCAGCGATGAACTTGACGCTTTCGAGTCCTGAAAGGCAGCTATTGCACCGCCGATGCTCACCGTCACCTTTTGCGATGGAAGGCTCAACTCGTGATCGATGCCGAGATCAGCGAGGCAGTCCCGAATCCTGGTTGCTATCAGCTCGCATCCTGCGCGATCGGTGTCCGGCAAAAGCAGAACAAACTCTTCTCCGCCGTATCTTGCCGCGAAGTCGGCGGGTCGTCGAGCCTGCGCGGCCAATACCTGCGCAACGGACTTCAAACAAGCGTCTCCAGCCTGATGTCCGTATCGATCATTGTACTTCTTGAAATGATCGACGTCGATCAACAGCAGTGACAATGCGGTGCCATCGCGTCGCGCTCTTGCCCATTCCCTCTCAAGGTGCTCGTCGAAATGCCGACGATTGGCAATCCCGGTCAGGCCATCCAACGTCGCAAGCGATGCCAGCTTCTGCTCGAGGTCTTTATGCTCGGTCATATCGCGCGAAATCGCCACGACTCCATTTATCTTGTCCGTTCCCAGCTCCCTGGTGACGCGCATCGTCGATTCGATCCACACTTCCGTTTTCTTTCGATGACGGCTGCGATAGACGATCCGGGCGTCTCGTTCCTCGCCTCGCTTCAAGGCTGCGACCGTCGCTTGTACCGCGGGGAGATCTTCCGCATTCACACCCGCCAATGCCGGCGTCCCTATTAGCTGTTCCGGCGACCAACCCACGACCCGGATCGATGACGGCGAAACATATTGAATGCGTTCATCCATTCCGATGCGGGTCACCATGTCGCTGGAGTTTTCTGCAAGCAGACGAAAATCAGCCTCTTGAGCGGCCAGTGCCGAGACAAGCCGCTGCCCACGAACCAGCTGGCGCACCAAAAAGAAACCGATGACGGCTATCAGCAAGGTGAGAGCAACGACGAATATCATGCGGGTGATCGCGTTTTGTCGCCATGTCGCTAGAACCTCGTCTTCTGCCCTGGTCGCCAAAACATTGATCGGGAATCGGTCGCTTTTCCTGTAGAAGCTGAGCCGCGTGACGCCGTCCAGCGGCGATTTGAAATAGTAGACACCGTTGGATGGCGGCGAAGATCGATTGCGCATAAGGGGCGTATCCGACATATCGCGCCCGGCGTAGATGTTGTTGTCCTTACTGCGTGCGAGAATGATCCCGGCGTTGTTTAGCAGTATGATTGCGCCTTTCTCGCCAATATCGAATTCTTTGTAAAACTCAGAGAAATATTCGGAGCCAACCGTTGCGAGTACAAGGCCGCCGAAGCTGCCGTCAGAATGATTGAAACGTCTGGATACGGTCGTAATCCATCCACCGCCCGGGCGGCGTTGAACAGGATTTCCGATCAGCGCATCGCGTGAAGCCGATTGCATATGGTAGCGGAAGTATTCCCGGTCGCTTATATCTGGGCCCGCCAATCCGGATGTCGCCAGGCACAGTCCGTTTTCGTCGTAAATGAAGAGACCGTGAATGCGCTTCAATGCGGACTGGCGAGCCTTGAGAACTTTTTGAAGGCTCGCCATTGCGGCGGGACCGGTACCCTCAAGCTCCAGACGGGTTGCGACGCCGATAATACTTGCATCGAGCAGATCGAAAGTATCCTCGGCATGTTGTGTCAACGAGCGCGCGAGGTTGCTCATCTCGATTTCCGCGGTCTTGAGATCGCTGCTACGAGAGACCCACGCACGCCAGCTGCTGAGGCCGAGAATGCCAATGCAAATCACCGCCACAAAAACTGCGACGCAGATCGGCAAACGCAGGCTCGCGGTTTTTTGGCGGACGGAGTTCATCGCAGCATGAGCCTCTTCGAAGGCAATACAGGTATTGGTCATCTCTCCACCAAACGCGTTAATGCGCTGTGAATTCTCGATTTTATTGATAGGACGGACGCAATGTGAGAATCCCCGCGAGAGGGATTCAGTAACAAAACGAGCCGACGCCGTGAGACGGTCCGGACTGTTTTTGGCCGGCCGTCCTTGTCGGTCCGTTCCCGATCATTTGCGTGTCCCGTGAAGTGGATTTGCTCGCAAAAGATCCAGTCCATCCAGTGAACCCGCCTTCATATGTCAGGAGCAGATCATTGTGCCAGTGGCGAGGAGAGACGCATTTTAAGCGTTGTCGAATGACAGTCGCCCAGGAAATCCTGTCCCGGGCGCGGTGCAGGTGCCGCCCTCACGGCGATGCGGGGGCATCGCCTGATACGGCGCCGCGTCCGGGACAAGTCAAATCTCGCAATGGCGAAGCGCCCTGCGCGGGACGCTCCCATGCAGCCAAACCACTGCTGCTGCATGCGTTTGCATGATAATTTTCTTGGAAATCACCTTTGCGCGGCAGTTGTCGCCTGTCATCCCGAAGTTCCATGAACACGATTGAACGACCGAGCCGGTCCACGGCCGACGCCCCGCCATTGTCCGACGAAATGGCAGCGGAATTGACCCATCTGCCGACGGCGGTGATGGAGGTCGGCGAGGCACTGCCGCCGGTCAAACCGCCACTGTCCCCATCCGAAGTCCGCACCATCCTGATCAGCCTGCTGCTGACGATGTTTCTCGCCGCCCTCGACCAGACCATCGTCGCCACCGCGCTGCCGACCATCGGGCGCCAGTTCGGCGACGTCAGCAACCTGTCCTGGGTGATCACCGCCTACCTGCTGGCCTCGACCGCGGTGGCGCCGGTGTTCGGCACGCTCTCCGACATCTACGGCCGCCGTGCCACCATCATCGCGGCACTGGCGCTGTTCATGGCGGGTTCGGTGATGTGCGCGCTGGCGCCGAATATGCTGGTGCTGATCCTCGGCCGCGGTCTGCAGGGACTCGGCGGCGGCGGCATCCTGCCGATCGTGCAGACGGTAATATCCGACGTGGTGACGCCGCGCGAACGCGGCCAGTACCAGGCCTATTTCAGCAGCGTCTGGGTCGCGGCGGGGATCGGCGG
>NZ_JAQGJD010000017.1 GCF_028290785.1 Tardiphaga sp.
ATACCACGCCGGCGCGTTCGATCGCCGGCATGGGCGATCATCCCTGCGCCATGGCGCTGTATGGCGCCATCGTCACCGCGCTGTACCAGCGCGAACGCACCGGCAAGGGCTGCCAGGTCAAATCGAACCTGATGGCGAACGGCGTCTGGGCCTCCAGCGTGCTCGGGCAGGCAAAGCTGGTCGGCGCCACATTCGAAAAGCGCCGGCCGCGCGAGCGCGCGCTGAACGCCATGACCAATCACTACAAGTGCCGCGATGGCCGCTGGATCATGCTGTCGCTGCTCGCCGAGGAGCGGCAATGGCCGGCCTTCACCAAATGCATCGGCCGCGACGACCTGCGCGACGACCCGCGCTTCGCCACAAAGCCGGACCGCCACGCCCGTTCAATGGAGTTGATCGGCATTCTCGACGAGGTGTTCGCGACCCGCGACTTCGCGGAATGGCGTGCGCGGCTCGACGGCAACGGTCTGGTGTTTGGCTTTGTCGGCATTCTCGACGACATTCCGAACGACCAGCAGATGAAGGACAACGACGTGCTGATCCCGTTCGAGGACAGCGACCTCATGACCATCAACAGCCCGATCTGGGTCGGCGATGGCGCCAAGAAAAAGCCGCGCCTGCCGCCGGGCATCGGCCAGCACAGCGACGAGATTCTTCGCGACGCCGGGTTCGACGCCGCGGCCATCGCGACGCTGCGGGCATCCGGCACGGTGGCGTAGCGAGCATATACGACGGCCGTATCAAAGAGTTTCAGTTGCCAAAAATATGGTAATGGCCGGCACCATCGGTCATGATTCTGAAACCGTTCTTCCGAGATTGCGTAGCTGGTCCTGACAACGCGAAACGCATTTTCCGATGCGCGTTGCCGAGGGATCAGAATGCCCACGAATTATCGCTGGGCGTGCGAACATCAAACGGGAGACGATCAGATGTCCAAACGTATTGCACTGCTCTCATTCGCGGCTTTCAGCACGCTGATGATTTCCGCAAGCTTCCTGGAGCCCGCCACCGCCAAGATGATGAAGGGCGAGAGCACCGTGATGGTCGGCGGCGCGGCGATGTATCCGTCGAAGAATATCGTCGAGAACGCCGTCAACTCCAAGGATCACACCACGCTGGTCGCTGCCGTGAAGGCCGCCGGCCTCGTCGATACCTTGGCAAGCTCGGGTCCGTTCACCGTGTTCGCGCCGACCAACGCCGCGTTCGGCAAGCTGCCAAAGGGCACCGTCGCCACGCTGGTGAAGCCGGAAAACAAGGCGACCCTGACCAAAATCCTTACCTATCATGTAGTGCCCGGCAGGCTGGAAGCCGCCGACCTCACCGATGGCAAGCAGTTGACTACCGTCGAAGGCGAACAACTGACGGTCAAGCGTTCCGGCGGCAGGGTCATGATCGTCGATACCAAGGGCGGCATGTCGACGGTCACGATTCCGAACGTCAATCAGTCCAACGGCGTAATCCACGTGGTTAACACCGTGCTGATGCCCGGCTAGCGATCTTCATTCGCAAGGTAACAATGGCGCGCCCCCGTTAAGGGCGCGCCCTTTAGCGCGCCAGCATCCAGCCGAACACCGCGAGGCCGATCAGCACCGCGGCTGCGATGGCCCAGGTGCTGACGCGGATATCGCCCGTGGTCTGCCGCTCGCTTTCGTTCTCCGCGATGGTGCGGTCGCGTTCCTTGAGGTCCTTGTCAGCTTCGCTCATGCATGGTCCCCGTCATTTCACAAAACACATGCCGATGCGCGACGCCTTGTCAGCATCGACCGGCTGGCACGAGAGCCCCTCCGCGCAGTTCCACGACGCAAAACTCCTGTCCGCCATCTTCGCTGGTGTCCGATAGCAGGTCGCGCCCCAGCCATCGAGATATCCGGTGCCGGCGAGTGCAGCACTGCCGCGCATCTGCGGCCGATCGGAAAAACCGCGGGAATAGTCCGCTGCCACAGCATCGCGCATCGCCGCGACAATAGCGCGACGGCGCGGCTGATCGCCAACAAAATGCGGCGAGGCCGGCACCGTCGTCGTATTCGAGGGTTTCTCCGCTATCCAGTCCACACCGGGAAAATGGAAGCCGCCGATACCGCGGACCTGATGGCAGCCGCCGCAGGTGATGTCGTTAAGCCGCCGCGCAAAGCCGGCGGGCGTGCGGACGTTTTGCAGCACGACGCCGTTCGCCATCGCGGCTTTCAGGGCGGACACCACGTCGCCGTCGGTGAACACTGCCTTGCCGCCGGCGTGGTCGGACTGCATCAGGCCGTATTCAGGCTGTAGCACCGAGCGTTCAAAACCCGCCGGCGTCGCGGCGACCGAGCTCGTCGCCAGAAACTTTTCTGGGATCAGGATAGTACCGCGATCGAACTCACCGAGATGGGCGGGATCGAGCAGCCACGACTTGAAATCGCGCGCGAGACCGGCATCGGCCAGCAGCCGATCGCGGTCGATCTGGTTCTCCATCGGCGCCTCGATGAACGTCTTCGACGCGGCGTCGTAGCGAAACACCTTTTGCAGATAGTCGGTGCGGAAATCGCGGGTCGCCGATTTCGGCGCATGCGCGATCTGCAGGTTGGTCTCGATGCGATCGATGTTGTCAGGCTTGATGGAGCTGAACGCGCCATCCGACGCGAGCAGGCGTTCCGTCAGCTCTGCGCCGGTCTGCGGCAGATCCGAGGCGGCAAGCCAGCGCCGCGCAAGCTCCGCGCAGGTGATCGTGCTGTCCGACGGCTCCTTTGCCCGTAACACAAGATTCAGTGTCATCGGCAGCCGCGGCCGCGCGGCATCCTCGCCGATCCGCGTCAGCCGGTAGATCAGCCTGATCTCGCCACAGGTCTCGGGCGCCACATAGGCGCGGTCCATGCGGTTGACGATCCCCACCAGCACGAAGCGGGTATCGCCGGACCAGAGCAGGCCTTGCTCGAACAACTGAAAGTCATGGGGCGGGCCGACGCCGATGGTCTCGCGTGGCAGCAGCATCTTGTGCCGCGACACATAGCGCTCGAACTCGGCCTCGAACACCTGCCGCACCGGAGCGATCGCCGGCAGCGCGAACAGTTCGGCATTGTTGAGCGAAGTGCTGCGCGCGGGATCGAGCATCCGGCCAAGGCCGAATCCGGTCGATCCCGCGCGATCGATTTCGCGCAACGCCAGTGGATCGATGACCGCCAGGCTGCGCTGCAAGGCATCACCACGCGCCGCGTTCACCACGAGGCTGCACAGCAAGACGATGAGGACAGAGCGAATCCGCACAACGGGTTCCCGGCGCGTACCGAAAAAGCCGGCACGTCACGCGGAATCTAGCGGAAAAGCGCGGCCGCTGCACCAGCGGCCGCGCGAAGAGATCAGCGGGCGACGATCAGGCCCTTGCTGGTGACCACGGTCCAGCGGCCGTCCTGCTTGCGGATCGCATCGACGCGACCGAGCCCCGGGACCGGATCGCCGGCATAGACCTCGAAGATGCCCTGACGGCCCTCGATGGTGGCGCCGCCATTGGCGACGTCATGCAGCACCCAGCCATCCAGCGTCGGCAGCCGGGCGATTTCCGGCTTTGGTGCGGGCATAGGTGTCGGCGCTGGCGCGTTGATGGAACCGGTGACTTCCTTGGCGGGCACGGAAGCTACGGGCGTCACCACCGGCGCCGGCGCGGGAGCCGGCGTGGCGCGCATCTTCTCGACAGTCTCGCTGAGTTTGGCGAGTTTCGCGGCCGGCTCGGCCTGCGCTTTTTCGAGCTTGTCGAAGCGATCGGTGCTCTTCGCCGACAGCGATGCGATCTGCTTGCCGGCGCGCTCCGCAGTGACCTTCAGCGCCGCAATGTCGGCGTCGATGCGCATGACCGATTCTTCCAGCGCGCGGGCCTGGCTGACCGTGGTCCGGCTGTCGTCGCCGCCGAACAGATGGCCGATGCCGGCAGTGGCCAGCGACCCGCCGATGGCGCCGGTGACGGCGGCCAGCGCGATCACCGCGGCGACCATGGAAATCCGGCGCTGGCGCGGCACTTCGGCGTGGGCCTCCGCCTCGGCATGCTGCTCGGCATCCACATAGTCTTCCCAAGTCCGCTCGCGCTGCGGCGACATGATCATGATCTTGCCGGCGGGCGGCTTGACCTTGGGAGCCTCGACCTTCGGAGTATCGTTCTGCCCCGGCGCCAGATCGGGCGAGTCGACCCGAACGGCCGCAGCATCGTCGGACGCGCCGGCCGATGCGGTCGATCCGGTCTCGCCGGCGTCGGCTTTGAGGTCACTGTTGAGGTCAGCCTTGGGCTCGGTCACGACAATTCTCCGGGTAAGATGAACTATTTGGTAACTTTCATTGCTTGCCAAATCCTTACCGGCCGCCGTGGTTACGAAAATTTCACCTCTGTTCCTCGCCGCGCCGCACGCCTTGACGCCCGCACTGCGTTCCCGCCAAAAGGCAACAAACAAGATCCCGGGGAGCGACCATGAAGCTGTACGATTCGATCGGCCCGAACCCCCGCGTCATCAGAATGTTTCTCGCCGAGAAGGGCCTCGGCCTGCCCGTACAGACCGTCGATCTCGCCGCCGGCGAAAACCGCGAGCCGCCGCACCTAGCGCGCAATCCGCACGGCCAGATGCCGACGCTGGAACTCGATGATGGCAGCCATATCTCCGAGACCGTCGCGATCTGCGAATATATCGAGGAGACCCACCCGACCCCGGCGCTGATCGGCACCACTCCGCAAGAGCGCGCGGAATCCCGGATGTGGCGGCAACGCATCGATCTCAATATCTGCCAGCACATCGCCAACGCCTATCGCTTCGGCCGGGGCCTCAAGCGATTCGAGACCCGGATCGTGTGCGTCCCGGAAGCGGTCGACGGCTTGAAGAAGATCGTCGCCGATCGGCTGCACTGGCTCGACGACCAGATCGCCGGCAAGGCGTTCATCTGCGGCGAGCGTTTTACGCTGGCAGATATCAAGCTGTACTGCTGGCTGGATTTCGCCGGCCAGGTCGGCCAGCCCTGGGATCAGGCAAATACAAACATCGTGGCGTGGTTCGCGCGGGTGACGGCGAGAGAATCCACGAAGGCGTAGTTCCGTTCTCGTGTCCCGCCGTCAGCTACATCACCACCGGTGCATCAGGCAGCTCGTTGATCGCCGCGCCATGCTTCGGAAAGTGGGTCGCCAGATGCTGCGTCACGGCGTTGATGCCCGCGATCACGCCGCGCTCGAAATGGCCGGCGCGGAACTCGGCTTCCATCGCCTGGCAGATCGTCTCCCAGCCTTGGGTGCCGACGTGGGCGTCGATGCCGCGATCGACGACGATCTCGACGTCGCGGTCGGCTAGCAGCAGATAGATCAGCACGCCGTTGTTGTGCTGGGTGTCCCAGATCCGGAGTTGCGAAAACACGTCGATGGCGCGTTGCCGCGCCGATTGGCCGCGAAACAACGGTGCACCGTCGAGTGCGCCTTCGACCACGAAGCGGATTTGCCCGGCGTGGCTGGCCTCGGAAGCCTTGATCGCCTGCTCGATGGCGGCGAGCGCCTGCGGCGGAAACGCCTTGCGGACCCGCGACTGGTTGCCGAGCAGATGCTTGCCGATCCGTGCGATGCCCATCACCAACTCCCCGACGCGCCGCCGCCACCAAAATTGCCGCCGCCGCCGCTGAAACCGCCGCTATCGCTGGATGAACTGCCAGACGACCACGATCCGCCGCTGCCGCCGATATAGCCCCCGCTGCGCCGGCCGCCGCCGCCGGACGTGAAGGCGTCGCCGATCAGCGTCACGACAAAACCGATCACGCCGGCTAGGCCCGCCAGCAACGCCGTGCCGACGATCAGCCAGACCGCCACGGCGGCTAGCCCGCCAGTGGCCAGCGAGCCGAACAGACGGCCGAACATCCCCCGCAGGATGCCGCCGCCGATGATGACGCCGAACAGCAGGAAGGGCGCGAACTGCTCGAGCTGGTCGGCGAAATTGGAGCTTGGCTCGCGTTCTGCCGGTGCCGGCAGCGGCTCGCCGTCGATCACCTTCAGAATCCGCTCGATTCCGGCCGTGATACCCCCGGCGAAATCGCCGGCCTTGAAGCGCGGCGTGATGACCTCGTCGATGATGCGCTTGGTTGTCACGTCGGTAAGCGCGCCTTCGAGGCCGTAGCCGACTTCGATGCGCAGCTTGCGGTCGTCCTTGGCGATGACGAGGATGGCGCCGTCGTCAACCTTGCTGCGGCCGATCTTCCAGGCTTCCGCCACCCGGATGGAAAACTGTTCGATGGATTCCGGCGCCGTTGTCGGGACGATCAGCACCGCGACCTGACTGCCCTTGCGCGCCTCGAAATCTTTCAGCGTGCCATCGAGTGCGGCCTGCTGATCCTGGCTCAGGGTCATGGTCTGATCGACCACACGGCCGCTGAGCCGGGGCACCGCGACGTCCGCCAGGGCGGCGACGCCCCAGCACAGCAACAATGCGACAAGACAGGCCCTGGCGGCCTTCACGGCAAACACCGGCGGACGCCGGCTACTTGGCCGGAGCCGCGGGCGCCGGCGCGTTGAAATCGACCTTCGGCGCGGTGGAGATCTCGCCCTCGTTCGCCACCGAGAAGTTCGGCTTTTCCTTGTAGCCGAACAGCATCGCAGTCAGGTTGTTCGGGAAGGTGCGCACCCCGACGTTGTAGTCCTGCACCGTCTTGATGTAACGATTGCGCGCGACGGTGATGCGGTTTTCGGTGCCTTCGAGCTGCGCCATCAGGTTGGTGAACAGCGCATCCGATTTTAGCTGCGGATAATTCTCGGTGACCACCAGCAGGCGCGACAGCGCGCCGGACAGTTCGCCCTGTGCGGCTTGGAATTTTTGGAAGGCCGCCGGATCGTTCAGCACTTCCGGCGTGGCCTGGATGCCGCCGACCTTCGCGCGCGCGTTGGTGACGCCGAGCAGCACGTCCTTCTCCTGCTGCGCGAAGCCCTTCACCGAATTCACCAGGTTCGGCACCAGATCGGCGCGACGCTGATACTGGTTGACGACCTCGGACCAAGCAGACTTGACCTGCTCGTCCGTGCTCTGGATCGCGTTGTAGCCGCAATTGGTCAGGCTGAGGGTCGCCAGCGCTGCCAGCACGGTCCAAAGTTTACGCATGAAAGTCTCCTGTGACGCGGCCCATCGACTGGCCCGCTTCTAGCACACAGGAACTCGGGAAACGCCAAGAAGTTCAATTTAGGGAACCCGCTATCTTCTGTCGGCCCTTGGCGCCAGCACGCAGCGGGTAAGATTCAGATGAGCCCCAGTCGTCGCCACAGCGGCAGGCTTTCCGCTATTATGTACTGCATCGGCGCGGCCAGAAAATCAGTTGCCTCGGTGTCGTCCGCGATGGCCACGCCATCGCGGATCGGACGCCGGCCCAGCGCGGCGATGATGGCCAGGCTTCGCTGCGCCAGGCTTGCAGGATCGAGCGCCACGCCGTCCGCGGCGGCGGCCAGCGCGAGCAGGTCGACATCGCTGACCGCAAGGCCGGTGCCACTGACCGGCGAGGCCAGATGGCTGTAGACCACGCCACGCCGCGCCGCTTCCACGACCATCGTGTTGAAGCGCCGGGCCGGCGCGACATCGATATGGTGAGATGGCGGCACCGCATGAACCTGCCGCGAGTCGACCAGCAGCACCAGGCAGTGCAACAGCCGTTCCAGCGGCGCGCCAGCGAAGGCCGGCAACCGAGCGAGGTCCTGAAAGCCCGCGCCTTCCGCCAGGCGATCCGCCAAAGGACCGTACAGATCGGCCGCGCCGGTCAACGGGCCGGCGGGCCCGTGAAAGTCGAGGCGGAGCTGCGTCCTCGGCACCGCGAGCATGAAACGGAATTTTTCCAAAGCCTCGCGCTGCTGGTCCGGCGTCAAGAGCTGGATATCGCGCGAAAACAGGTCGCGACGAAAGAAGCGGTTCGCGGCAAAATCGCGCAGCGTCTCGCGCAGCACTGGATCGTTGGTCTGTGCCAGCAACGGCAGTGCAGCGGCGGGCACGCCGAGGGCGTCGAAGTTCTCGATGGGGTTCGCCGATGCGGCAAAGCGAAGCCCGGCGCCGTCGAGTAGCGACGCGGTCTCGGCAAAATTCAGTGGCCGTGCGGCGCCGGCAAGATATTCATGGGCGAGATAGGCCGGGTCCAGCGCCAGCATGTCATCGAGATGCTGCGCCGCGGCGGGATTCCTGGCGAACAGCGGCGCATTGGCGCGGCGCAGCCGCTGCAGCCAGTCCAGTGCCATCGCCATCTGCGCCTGCGATCCGCCCGGCCCAAGGCGCTTGATCTCCAGGATGAGGTCGCGGATTGGCGACAGCGCGGCCCACGCCACCGCGGAATTGTAGGAGACATACAATACGCCGTCGTCGCGCAGCCGTCGCTTCAGAAACGCGACGATCTGGTGCTGCACGTCGGGTGCGACCCAGCTTACGATGCCATGCGCCAGGACGATATCGATATCCGGGTCACCAGCCAGCTGCGCAGCGGCAGCGAAGTCCATCTCGTGGACGGCAGCATTCTGCAGTCCCGCATCGGCGATGAATCGCCGCGCCTGTGCTACATGCTCGGAATTGAAGTCGCAGCCTTCGAAGTACACGTCGGGATTGGCCGCGGCCAGCAAAGCGATGCCGAAGCCCTGTCCCGCACCGAGTTCGAAGACGCGCTTCGGCTGCAGCGCACCACCTGCCGCGCACCCCGCCGCCAATGCGCTAAACGCCATCCAGTGCGGCGCCGTCTGCGGATAGAAGCCAGCCGTGTAGCCGACGTCACAAATGTAGTTGCCCTGCCGCACGACGTCTCACCATATTCCACATTGTAGTTGGCGTCGGGCGGCGCTGCGGCATCAAACTTTGGCAGCCAGACGTCTTGCCTTTGTTATTATTATCAACGTAAGATTGCATCAGCAATCGTCGTGACTTCATTGCGAGGGTGGAATGGCGCAGCCTTATATCGGCCAGATACTGACGTTCGCCGGCAATTTTGCACCCCTGGGATACTTGCTCTGTAACGGCCAATCGCTGTCTATCTCGCAAAATGACGTGCTCTTTCAATTGATCGGCACGACCTATGGCGGCGATGGCGTCAACACTTTCAACCTCCCCAACCTTCAGGGACGAACGCCAATCCACATGGGCCAGGGGCCCGGCTTGGGTAATTACGTTATCGGACAGATCGCGGGCACCGAGGGCGTTACCCTGATCAGCCAGCAACTCCCCCAGCACAATCATTTCGTCGCGGTTGTCACCGGCATACGATCCAGCAGCGCGCAACCCGCCACGAATGCGGTGCTCGGTGACATGGGGCCTTCCCAGACGACCTCGACGAACACCTATTTGCCATATGCCGCCAGTGGTCAGACCGCGTTGGCGCCGCAGAGCATCACGATAACGGGACAGGGTAACGCGCACGAAAATCGCCAGCCTTACCTAGCCATTACCTATGCCATTGCGGTCCAGGGAATGTATCCGGCACAGCAATGAAGTCGGTAGAGAGCGGCGGGCGCGGCATCATATTCTGGGGAGACAAGCATGACCGAGTCATATGTCGGACAAATCCAGCCTTTCGGATTTGCCTTCGCGCCGAGAAACTGGGCCACGTGTGCGGGCCAGATTTTGCCTATCCAGCAGAACACAGCGCTCTTTTCCATCCTTGGCGTCAACTATGGCGGCAACGGCTCGAGCAATTTTGGGCTGCCTAATTTGCTGGGTAGCGTGGCGATCGGCGCCGGTCAGGGCGCCGGGCTCTCGAATTACGTTATCGGAGAGACTGGGGGCACGCCTCAAGTCACTCTCACCATCAACGACCTTGCACCCCATACGCATGCATTGAATGCCACCACTTCGTCTGCACAGAGTTTCACCGCAGCGGCCAATCAACTAGCCAGCGGTGGCGGCGGCAAAGGCGGCGGCGACAAGGCGTTGATCTACAGCACGAACGTCAACAAGGCGACCACGGGACTGGCCCCATCGACGATCGGCCCGGCGGGCAGGAGCACCCCCCATAACAACATGCAACCTTATCTTGCGGTCAATTTCTGCATTTGCCTGGCCGGCAACTTCCCACCCCGAGGCTAGGCTCCCGGAGCGCATCCCATGTCCGAATATTTTATTGGTACCATTCAATTGTTCGCCTTCGGTTACCCCCCGAAAAACTGGGCGCTCTGCAATGGCCAGATCATGGCTATCAATACCAATCAGGCGCTGTTTTCGCTGCTAGGCACGGCGTATGGCGGCGACGGCGTCAGAACGTTTGCCTTGCCGGACCTGCGTGGCAGAACGCTGACCAGTGCGCAGCTGAGTGCGATCGGCCAGCGCGGCGGCGAAGAAATGCACACGCTGTCGCTCGACGAGATGGCCGGCCATAACCATACGCTGATGACCGACTCGACGACGCCTGGCTCCGCCAACAACAATACGCCGTCGTCCGCTTCGGTGCTCGGGGCCAGCGCCGGGACGGGAAGCGCAGCCACCGTTTACATCTACAACCCCGGCGGCACGCCGAATAACGCATTGGCGACACAGAGCCTCGGCAACGCCGGGAATTCCCAGGCGCACGACAACCGCATGCCGTATCTGGTGATGAATTACTGCATAGCGCTCAACGGCGTATTTCCGTCGCGCAGTTGACGCTGCAGTTCAATTGAAAACGGCTTGGTAGTCCTGAAACTCCGGTTCCAGCGTCTGGATCGGCGCCACATAGATCGAGTAGGTCGGACCGTCCTCAATGCTGCAGCGATAGGATCCTTCCGCCAGCCATTCGCGTTGACGCGCATCGCGGAAGATCAGCGTGAACGGCCGTCGCTTGACACGTTCGGGAAGCGGCCGGTCGTCGCTGACGATCGTCAGCAATGGCAGCACGTAGGCGGTGTCCTGGAAACGAAAGGCTTTTCCCACATGCGGCAGGAAGTGTTCGATCAGCAGGAATTCGGGCGGCGCTCCGGTGGGGACATCTGCTTGCAGTCTCATCGCACCTGCGCTCCCTGTTTGTGTAGCAGCACAATGCCCGATGCCGCGACGGATTTCCAGAGCCGGGCATCATGAGCAAGGAAGTTCGTCACATCGACGCGGCGGGCAGCCGGATATCGGTGCGCGAACAGACCCCGGAAGACGAAGCATTCCTCTATTCACTGTTTCGTGCCAACAACCTGCGTACGCTCGAACTCTCCGGGCTGCCGCTGGCGTTTCTCGACGATCTCGTCGCCATGCAGCATCGTTCGCGGATGCAGACCTATCAGAAGATGTTTCCGTCGGCCGCCTGGTCGGTGATGGAGCGCGAGGGCAAGCCGGTCGGCGAGATCGTCGAGCACGACGAAGACGACTGCATCTATGTGGTCGATATCGCGCTGCTGCCGGAGTGGCAGGCGAAAGGCATCGGCACGGCGCTGATGCGCGAGGTGATGGATCGCTGCGCGGCGCGCGGCATCGGCGTCCGCGCCAAGGTCATGATCGCCAACGAGCCCTCGCTCGAGATGTTTCGCAAGCTCGGCTTCGTAGCCTCTCCGCCCGACGACATGTCCTTCATCGAATGGCGCCTTCCGGCCCCAGCCCGCTGATTTCGCATACCAGAACATCAGTCACTTTGGGTCGCTACACGGTCTAGTGACTTGCATCATAATAGTCACTTCATTACGCTTTGTTGATGCAGCGCAAAAGCTTTGGAAATATGGAGTGTCCGATCGCCCGCAGCCTTGAGCGCGTCGGCGAGTGGTGGAGCATTTTGGTCCTGCGCGACGCCATCTACGGCTTGACGCGGTTCGATCAGTTTCAGAAGAACCTGAATATCGCGCCGAATATCCTGACCCGGCGCCTTGCGGCCCTGGTCGAGGCCGGGCTTCTGGAGCGGCGGCTGTATTGCGAGAAGCCGCCCCGTTACGAATACATCCTTACCCCCCGAGGGAGAGATTTTCGTCCTATCTTGTTCTCGCTGCAGGCCTGGGGCAACAGATATTTCGCCCCTGAAGGCGCCAGCGTCGTGCTGATCGACAAGAGCACCGGCAAGGCCGCCGACCCCATTCTCGTCGATCGCCTGACCGGCAAGCCCATCACCGACGCGACCCACGCCAACGCCGCGGGCCCGGCCGCCGGCCCTCGGGTGCAGAAGCGCCTCGCCAAATCCGGCAAGATTGCTACCCCCTCTCAGGACGCGCCATGAAACTCGATCCGCCGCAGGCCATCATCGCCGCTACCGCCGTTCACGAGATGAATCCGCGCACCCGCATCCTGCTGCATGCGCCGATCGTGCCGACGCTGCTGAAGATGGCATGGCCGAACCTGCTGGTGATGCTCGCGCAGGCTTCCACCGGCCTGATCGAGACCTGGTGGGTATCGCATCTCGGCGCCGACGCGCTGACCGGCATGGCCGTGGTGTTTCCCGGCTTCATGATGATGCAGATGCTGTCGGCCGGCGCGATGGGCGGCGGCATTTCCTCGGCGATCGCGCGTGCGCTGGGCGCCCGTCGCCATCATGACGCCGAGGCGCTCGTGATGCACGCCGCCGGGCTCAATATCGCGATCGGCCTGTTCGGCGCCGCGATCTTCCTGATCTGGGGCCGCCCCCTCTATCACGCCATGGGCGTCGAAGGCGGCGCGCTCGAAGCCGCCATGGCGTATTCCAACGTCGTATTCGGCGGCAGCGTGCTGGTCTGGCTGATGAACGCGCTGGCCAGCATCATCCGCGGCACCGGCAACATGCTGGTGCCGTCGCTCGCAGTCTGCATCGGCGTGGTGCTGCTGATTCCGCTGTCGCCGCTGCTGATCTTCGGCTGGGGCCCGATCCCGGCGCTGGGCATCGCCGGCGGAGGCTGGGCCGTCGTGATCACGACGGCTATCGTGACCGCGGTCCTTGGAGGCTACATTCTGGCGGGCCTCAGTGTCGTGCGCTTCAAGCTGGCGCGGCCGCGCTGGGACCTGACCGCGGACATTTTGCGCGTCGGCGCCATTGCTGCCGTGGTCTCGTTGCAGACCAGCCTGACGGTGCTGTTGACGACCGCGCTGGTCGGCGCCGCCGCCGGCGGCGATGCCGTGGCCGGCTTCGGCACCGGCGTCCGGCTGGAATATCTGATGGTGCCGCTGGCATTCGGCTTCGGCGGACCTTTGGTCGCCCTGGTCGGCACCAACATCGGCGCCGGCCAGGAGGCCCGCGCGCTGCGGGTCGCGCTGATCGGCGGCGCCATGGTGTTCGTATTGACCGAAAGCGTCGGACTTGCCGCCGCGATCTGGCCGGCGGCCTGGCTCGGCCTGTTCGGGACAGACCCGCAGATGATCGAAACCGGCAGCGCCTATCTGCGCATCGTTGGTCCGGCCTACGGCTTCTTCGGCCTCGGCCTGTCGCTGTATTTCGCCTCGCAAGGCGCCGGAAAAATGATCTGGCCGCTGATGGCCGGCGTGCTTCGGCTGATCATTTCGATCGGCGGCGGCTGGCTGGCGCTGCGGCTGACGGGATCGCTGACTTGGCTCTTTGTCGCGCTGGCTGTAGCGCTGGTCGTCTACGGCACGATCATCGCCACCGCGGTGGCATCCGGTGTCTGGTTCAAGCCGGCCAGGTCCGCAAAGGTCATCTGATCCCTGGGATTGCTTGTCGCGACGGGTGACGGCATGCATATGCCTCATGCACATCGACGCCTGCAGGGCGCCGGCGATCTGTCCTAGAAGGCAGGCTCTGGCGGCCATCTTGGGCGCCGTCCGAGGAATTCCCCGATGGCCGATGGACTTGCGATGCCCGAACCCTCGCCTGCTGACGGACTGTCCGGCGAGCAACGGCGCTGGGCCACGCTGGCGATCTTCACCGCGCTCGCCATGGCCTCGCTCGACACCGCGATCGCCAATATCGCGCTGCCCGCCATCGCCGCCGACCTGCACGCCACGCCGGCCGACGTGATCTGGGTCGTCAACGTCTACCAGATCGCCATGGTGGCGACGCTGCTGCCGCTGGCCGCGCTCGGCGAGATCGTCGGTCACCAGCGCATCTATCTCGGCGGACTGCTGCTGTTCACCATCGCCTCAGTGGCCTGCGCGCTGGCCTGGTCGCTGCCGACCTTGCTGATTGCCCGCGTCCTGCAAGGCCTCGGCGCGGCCGGCATCATGAGCGTGAACACCGCGCTCGTCCGTTTCGTCTATCCGCAACGCATGCTCGGCCGCGGCTTCGGCCACAATGCGCTGGTGGTCGCCATTTCGTTTACGCTCGGGCCGACCATCGCGTCGGCCATACTGTCGGTGGCGACTTGGCCTTGGCTGTTCGCCATCAACCTGCCGTTCGGCCTGCTGGCGATCGCCATCGGCATGAAGACGCTGCCGAAGACCTCGCGCGCGACCCATGCCTTCGACTTTCCCGGCGCCGCGCTGGCGGCGGGCTGTCTCGGCCTGCTGATCCTCGGCATCGGCAGCGCCGCGCATCACACGGCGCCGTCGGTGGTTGTCGGCGAACTCGTCGCCGGCGTCCTGTTCGGCTGGCTGCTGATCCGCCGTCAGGCCGACCATCCGGCGCCGATGCTGCCGATCGACCTGTTCCGCCGGCCGGTGTTCGCGCTCTCCGCCGCCACTGCGGTGTGCTCATTCTCGGTGCAGGGCCTCGCCTTCGTCTCGCTGCCGTTCTACTTCGAGGACATCCTGCACCGCTCGCAAGTGGAAACCGGATTTTTGCTGACGCCGTGGCCGCTCGTCGTCGCCGTCATGGCGCCGATCGCCGGTGGATTGTCGGACCGCTATCCCGCCGGCATTCTTGGCGGCATCGGCCTGGCGATTCTCGGTGTCGGGATGGCGTTGCTGGCGATGCTGCCGGCGGAACCGAGTATCGCCGATATCGTCTGGCGCATGGTGATCTGTGGCGCCGGCTTCGGCTTCTTCCAGGCGCCGAACATGAAGGCGCTGATGGCAAGCGCGCCGGCGGGCCGCAGCGGCGGCGCGAGCGGTATCGTCGCCACCGCCCGGCTGACTGGCCAAACCACCGGCGCCGCGCTTGCTGCGTTCTGCTTTGGCCTGGCTGGGCAAGAAGGCGCCACCCTGGCGCTGGCGCTCGGCGCCGGATTTGCCGCCATCGGCTGCATCATGAGCTTCCTGCGCCTGATCGTCCGGCCCTCGCCCGCCGTGTAGCTTTTGTGAAAGAATCTTCGGACTTACGTTTCTATTTCGCAATGCTGTATTAAGTGATGTGCTATACTGCAGTGCAGAGAGAGCTTTTCTGCACTGCAAGTATCAAACCGAGGTTCCCGTTTTTCAACCCCGGTTCCATTGCTGGCTGAACGTGGAACTATTTCGTATATTTGCAGTAGCCGCTGCTACGAGGGCACTTCTTGAGGGTTCTATTCGTCACCCCAGAGATTGACGACTTCATTCGGGTGGGAGGCCTAGCAGCCGTCTCCGCCGCCCTGCCCCGGGCATTGCGCATCTGGACCGACGTCAGGGTGATGCTGCCCGGCTACCGCGGCGTGGTCGCCCAGTTTGAAACCATCGACGTGGTGGGCCACTGCCCGGCGCTGGCCGAGATGCCGGCCTGCCAGTTGGGACTGGCTTCGACCAAGGACGGCATGCCGGTCTACATCCTGCTCTGCCCGGAACTCTACGACCGCCCCGGCAATCCCTATGGCGACGATTGCGGTCGCGACTGGCCGGACAACGACATCCGTTTCGCACGCTTTGCCTCCGCCGCCGCCCTGCTGGCGGCCGGCAGACTGGACAGCAACTGGGCTGCCGATCTGGTCCATGCCAATGACTGGCAATCCGCCATGGTGCCGGCCTATCTGGCCTGGAGCGGCGTCAAGATCCCGACCATCCTGACCATTCACAACCTTGCCTATCAGGGCCTGTTTCCCAAGGAGTCGCTGCGCCGGATCGGCGCGCCGGTGGAATCCTTCCACATCGACGGGCTCGAATTCTACGACAAGCTGTCCTTTCTCAAGGGCGGGCTGATCTATTCCTCGCACCTGACCACGGTCAGCGAGACCTACGCCCAGGAGATTACCACGCCGGAACTTGGCTGTGGCCTGGAGGGCCTGCTGCGTACCCGCTCCAACAAGGCGCAACTCACCGGCATCCTCAACGGCATCGACGAGAGTTGGGATCCGCGCGTCTGCGCGGAACTGATGCGACCATTCGGCGCCGGCGACTGGGAAGCCAAACGCGCCAATGCCGATGGCGTTCGTCAGCAATTCGGGCTCGCGCTATCACGCGGGCCTATTTTCGGTCTGGTCGCCCGCCTCGTGCACCAGAAGGGCGTCGATCTCGTGCTGTCGGCCGCCGACGCCATCGTCTCGGCGGGCGGACAGATCGTCGTCACCGGCACCGGCGAGCCGGAAATCGAGCAGGCCCTGATGGCCGCGCATCGCCGCCGCCCCGACGCCATCGGCGTCGCGATCGGCTTCAACGACCGCGAAGCGCGGCGAATCTTCGCCGGCAGCGACTTCACTCTGATGCCGTCGCGGTTCGAGCCCTGCGGGCTGAGCCAGATGTATGCGCAGCGTTTCGGCTCGCTGCCGATCGGGCATCAGACCGGCGGCCTCGCCGAAACCATCGTCGATGGCGAGACCGGCTTCCTGTTCAGCAAGCCTTCCACGGAATCGCTGCTCGGGGGCATTTTGCGCGCGTTCGCGACGTTCGGCTCGAAAGACCGGCTCAACTCGATGCGCCGCAGCGCGATGTCGAAATCGTTTAGCTGGAATATCTCGGCGGCGAGCTACAGCGCGCTATACCGCAAGACGGTGCTCGCCGGCGTGTGAACCTCGTCCCCCGGACGCGCGATTGGTGCTCCAGCTTCTCCACGTCATGGCCGGGTCTTTCCCGGCCATCCACGGCAACATGCGCATCCGCGCGTGGGAACGTGGATACCCGGCATGCGCCGGGCATGACGGAGTCTGTGGGACGGCCTGTCGCCGAACATTCTGGATCGATGAGGAATGCTGCCAGAGATGACAAGAGATCAATTTGAGACATAGGCACGGTGGCGCGACTGCATCTTCCCTTCTCCTCGCGCGCGACGAGCAGCGACTGGCAAAAACATTGCCATGGCTATTGCCCCCGAAAGGGCGCACCGTGAAATTCACCCAAAGGAAATTGCATGCAGAACCTGTTGTCGCGCCACGTCCAGACCGAAGAATCGCTCCGTCTCGGCGTCGCCTCGGGCTGGTACAGCACCAAGGTCAGCGGTACTTTCGTCACCGGCCCGCATGCCTCCGAAAAAGAATGCCTGAGCAAGATCGCCGAGCTCAACCCGCCCGTGAAGCGCAAATAAGCGGAACGGGAGATTTTCGATGGCGCTGACCGACGCAGGCTTCACCGATTACGATATCGACCGCTCGGTCGTGCTGTTCACGATGATGGACGACACGACCCGCGTCCCCTGTGCCATCAGCACCGATGCGATGGACCAGCTTGAGGGCGCCAAGCGGACGCCGCCGGGACAGCGCGAGCAGCAGTTTCTGCGGCTGCGCGACAAGATCGGCGAACGCGCGTCGCAAAAATTCATCGCGGTCGAGCTGGAAGGCAAGCCGCCCGGCATCATTCTGCGGGCGATCGATTTTCGCGGGTAGCGGTTCTTACCTCTCCCCGCAAGCGGGGAGAGGTAAGAAAAGCTTCACCCACAAATCGTCTGGGCCAGCGCGCGAAACCGCGTGAGCTGGTCCTGCTTCAAGGCCCGCGTCTCGTCGCGGCCGACGAACACCTTGAACATCACGCCACCATCGACGTTGAGAAATGCCGCGAAGGCCGACGACTTGCCCATGAACGGGCGCTCGACAAAGGCGATGCCGGCGCAGCGTTCATGGCGCAGATGGCCGTGCAGGCCGGTTGGATGGCTCAGATTAAAGTAACCACGGCCGATTGAGCCCGGCGCCACCGGATCGGTGATCTCGAAGATCCCGTCGTCGGTATGCACGATCAAGGTCACCACGCCCCAGGTGGCGATGTCCTGCATCGCCGCCACGAAGGCATCGGCGCCGCCGCCGATCTTCACCATCTCTGCGGGCAATGCCTCGATCACGGCGCGCGGCGTGACTTTTCGATCCCGCGCCACGTCTTCGATGACAGCCCCCGGGTTGTCACGCATATAAGTGGTGAGATCGTCGAGCATGGCGGTAGTCATGATGAAATCCTTGAAGTCCGGTGCGACATTCTGCAATTGGCCCCTCCTCCTTCATTGCGAGGAGCCGTTGCGACGAAGCAATCCAGTTCTTTCGGTGCCGGACTGCTGGATTGCTTCGCTGCGCTCGAAATGACGAACGAGACGCCTGCGTTTCAGGCTGCGGCGCTGGTCTTGCGCTCGGACTGGATCACTTCAAAACCCTCGAACTTCGGATGACCGAGATACAGGCTCTCTCCGGTCTTGTTGTCGGCGCGGGCGTGGGCCTTTCGGAACTGCTCGGACTTGGTCCAGGCCTCGAAATCGGCCTTGCTGGCCCAGGTGGTGTGCGACGAATACAGCGTGTGGTCTTCGGCGACGGGGCCCTTCAGCAGATGGAATTCGACGAAGCCCGACAGTTCGCTGAGGTAGGATTCACGGGTCGCCCAGACGGTTTCGAACGCCTGCTCGGAGCCGGTCTTGACCTGAAAACGGTTCATCGCGATGAACATGGAATATCTCCTGTTGAGTGTTGGCAGTCACCATAATGGAAATCGCGCCCGGACATGAGCGCGATTTCTTGACGTGTGGGTCGTTTTCAGGACGCGATCATGCGCCGCCGAAATGGATCTTCAGGCCGCCCTTGTAGACGATACCCGGGCCGGCGCTGGTCCACAGCGCGTCGTTCTGGGTAGTGCCGTCCACGGAGTTACCGGGAATGGCATAGGGACGATAATACTGGTTGAGCAGGTTATCGACCGAGAAGTTCAGCGTGACGTCCCGGGTCGGCTGGTAGGCGACGTTGAGGTTGACCAGGTCATAGGCCGTCGAGGGCGAATAGCCGACCGGGATGTCGTTGTTCGCTGCCACCGAGGCCCACTGCGCCGAGATCGTCAGCTTGCGATCCAGCAGGCGGACGCCGCCGGTGGTCGTCACCTTGCGCGGCTGCACGGTGGCGAGGCCAATCCCGGTATCGGTGTTCTTGCCGCGCTGAACCGTGGCGCCGACGCCAGCGAACCACAGGCCGGCGTCGTAAGACGTTTCCGCTTCGAAGCCTTCGATCTTCGCCGACGCGATGTTCTGGTACTGATAGTTGCGGCTGAAGGGTCCGAATGGTGTCGCCTCCGGCGTGGAAGCGACCAGATCGATGTAGTCGGTGACGTCGTTACGGAAGAAGTTGAACTTGGCGCGGAAGCTGTCGCCCGACGCGAAGATGTCGTTGTACTTCAGGTTGACGCCGATTTCCTTGGTCTTGCCGACCTCCGCCCGCAGGTTCGGATTGGGCAGGAAGCAGAACAGGCCGCCAGTGCCGTCGGCACAGGTGAAGAAGTTCGGGCCGCCACCGGCTGCATGGCTGCCGGCGATCAGCGTCTCGGTGATCGACGGCGCACGGTAGCCCTCGGCATAGCTCACATAGGGCGTGAACCCTGCGACCGGCGTGACGCCAACCGTGATCTTCGGCGACAGCCGGTCGCCGCTGGACGAGGTGTTGCCGCCCGCCAGGCCGCTGGAGTTGAGTTCGTAATGGTCATAACGCAGCGCGCTGACGACTTCGAGCCAGGACGAATAATTGTTCTTCAACTGGATAAAGCCGCCCGAAACCGTGCGCTCACCGCCCGGCGTGGTGATGTTGGAGTTGCCGCGCGTATCGAAGGTGGTGACCTTGTCGTTGAAGGCGTCGAAGCCATAGGTCACGGCGTTGCGCCAGTCACCGATATTGAAGCGCGAGGTATTGTTGACGTCGATGCCGATGGTGTCGATCAGATAACCGCGCGGATCGCCGACACAGCCGGAAATGTTGTTGCCGGCGCTCCCGGCGCCGCACAGCGCCGCGCCCGAAGTGGAATAATGGTACGTCTTGGTCTGGTCGTTATCGGTGCGGTTGCCGTACAGCGACACGTTGAAGTCGAACAGCATGTCGTCCGGCCGCGAATATTTCCAGCTCACCGTACCCGTGTAGTTCTTGGCATTCGAATCGTAGACCGACGAGCCCTGGTTCAGCGCCTGCTGGGCGCGGGTGACGACCGGCCCCCGATTGAGCTGGCCGATGGTGTACTGATAGTCCTGAAACACGCCGCCGAACTTGACCTCGTGGCCGTCCGCGGGCCGCACGGTGAGCTTCATCAGGCCGGCTGCGATCTCGTTGCCGGTATTGCCGATCGTGGTGCCGGCGCCGTCCTGGTAGTTGCCCTGGGTGCGGTACACGGCGCCACCGAACACATCGACGGTCGGATCGACACGGACGCCGCCAAACACCGAGCCGAGGCCGCGATTGTTGTTGGAGCCGTAGGAGCCGCTCATATCGACGCCCCAGCGTTCGCCGGGCCGCAGCACGTCCTGGATGTCCTTGGTGCGGAACGAGGCCACGCCGCCGATCGCGCCGGAGCCGTAGATGTTGGCGGTCGGGCCGCGCACCACATCGACGCTGCCAATCAACTCGGGATCGAGGAAGAACGAGCCGTTGGCATTGTGGCCGGTGCGCTGATAGTTCTGCCGCGCGCCATCGACGATCACAGCGACGCGGCCGAAATCCTGCAGGCCGCGGATATTGACCGCGGTCGAGGCGTCGTCGCCGCGATCCTGCATCCAGACGCCGGGCATGTTGTAGAACAGGTCACTGAGCCGCTTGGGCTGCTGCAACTGGATCTGTTCCAGCGTCACAACGCTGACCGGAGCCAGCGCATCGATCGCGCGCTCTTCGGTCTTGGTCGCGGAAACGGTAATGGTATCAAGCGACTGGGCGCCGTTGGCGCGACCGATCTGGGCATTGGCCTGACGCACCTGCGCGGGGACGTCGGCCTGCGCGGCGCGCTTCTTCTTGGTGGGTTTGGGCTTCTGCGGCTGCACGGCAGCGGCTGCATCTTGCGCCTGCGCCTGCGCCAAACCGGACTGGGCGAGCAACATCGCCATCGACAGGATCGACGCCCCCAGCAACGACGCACGCGTATTCAAAGCCCCAAAAGCCATTCTAGTCCCCAGCTCACTATTTGATCAATGCGTGGCTGGCTGGCGCTGCGCGGGGGCAGTTGGCTTGCTGGCTCCTGTATCAATACGTGGTGATGCCACCGTATCGCCATTTTCGATTACGTCGCCGGCGCGAGGGGGTCAAGCAGCGCCGGCGCTCTTTATACCAATTGTAGACTGCGACGCTTGGCGATTTCGCCTGAGCAAAACTATAACGGCGACAGAGACTTTCATGGACGGGACTTTTTAAAACGCAATGGACACAGGCCCTAACGACGCAGCCGGCGATGCTGCCGCAGCGTCTCACGCCAAATCTGCACCGGAGCGCAACGTCGTTGTCGCCGGCAATCGGATCAACAGCCGCGAATTGTTCGCGGACGAGCGTGAGCTGCTGATCACCCACGGCGAGGACACCTACCGTCTCAGGCTGACATTCCAGAACAAGTTGATCCTCACCAAATGAGCCTGGCCATGCCCTCTTGCCGCCGTATCGCGATTCGGCTTGCTGCCGCGACCTGCTGTCTCGCGATGACGGCGGTCGCGAGCGCCGAAGATATCATCGTGCATGACGCCCGCGGTCACGACGTCACCATCGGCCGTCCGACGCGCATCGTCTCGGTGGGCGGTGCAGTGACCGAGATCCTCTATGCACTCGGCGTCGAGGATCGCATCGTCGCGGTCGATACCACCAGCCTGTATCCACCCAGCGCAATGGCCGACAAGCCCAATGTCGGCTACATGCGCCAGCTCTCGGCGGAAGGCGTGCTCGGCCTCCATCCACAGCTGGTGCTGGTGATCGCCGGTTCCGGCCCGAAGGAGACCATCGACGTCATCGATGCCGCCAAGGTGCCGCTGATCATGGTGCCCGAGACTTTTACCGAAGACGGCATGCTCGCGAAGATCCGGCTGGTGGCGCGGGTCGCCGGCGTCGAAGCGCGCGGCGAATGCCTGGCTGCCGCCGTATCGAGCGACTTGACGTGGCTGCGCGACCTGCGCGGCAAGGTGAAGACCCCGCCACGGGTGATGTTCGTGATGTCGTTCCTCGATGGCCGCGCCATGGTCGCCGGGCAGAAGACCGCCGCCAACGAGATCATCCAGATGGCCGGCGGCGTCAACGTGGCCGATAGCTTCGACGGTTACAAGATCATGAATGACGAGGCGATCGTCGCGGCGCGGCCCGACCATGTGCTGTCGATGGACCGCGGCAAGGAATCGATCAAGGCCGCCGACGTGTTCGCCAGCCCGACTTTCGCGCTGACCCCGGCGGCGCAGAGCAAGAGCTTCATCGCCATGGACGGGCTCTATCTGCTCGGCTTCGGCCCGCGCACCGCCGCGGCGGCGCGCGACCTCGCCGCAAGGCTCGATCCGGCGCTGGCCGCGGAAGCGGCGAACTTCAAGCCGGCGTCGCTGACCGTCAACTGCCGTTCATGAGATGAGCGGCACCGACGTCAAGGTGAATGCATTCGTCAGGACGATCGGCCGAGTGCGACGGCCGCCCGCGCCGGTCGTGCTGTGCGGCCTGCTGCTGGCGCTGCTACTGACGGTGCTGCTGGCGGCGACAGTGGGCGCCGCCGGGATTCCGCTGGCGCGGCTGCCCGCGGCATTGGGGCTGGTCGCGTCCGAGCCCGGCCAGGCCATGGCGTCGCGCGACCAGTTGATCCTGTGGTCGATCCGGATCCCGCGCATTGCGGTAGCGGCGATGATCGGCGGGCTGCTCGGCGCATCCGGCGCGATCATGCAGGGGTTATTCCGCAACCCGCTGGCCGATCCCGCTTTGGTCGGCGTCTCCAGCGGCGGCGCATTGGCAGCCGCCGGCGCCATCGTGATCAGCGACAGCCGGTTCGCGACGCACCTTCAGTTTCTGCAGCCATGGCTGCTGCCGCTCGCCGCCTTCGCCGGATCGCTGGCGACCACCATGCTGCTGTACCGCATCTCCAGCCGCAGCGGGCGGACCTCGATCGCAATCTTCCTGCTCGCCGGCATCGCCATTGCGGCCATCGCCAATGCCGGCATCGGCCTGCTGGTGTTCATCGCCGACGACCGGCAGCTGCGCGACATCACCTTCTGGCTGCTGGGCTCGCTGAGCGGCGCGACCTGGAGCAAGGCCGCCACCCTGACGCCGGTGCTAGGATTGTCGCTGGCCGCGATGGTGTTCGTTCACCGCGGACTGGATGTGCTGATCCTCGGCGAATCCGAAGCGTTTCATTCCGGCGTCGATGTCGAGCGGCTGAAGCGTATCTGCATCGTGCTGGTTTCCGCGATGACCGGAGCCGCGGTGTCGGTATGCGGCGTGGTGGGATTCGTCGGCATCGTGGTGCCGCATCTGCTGCGGCTGGTGATCGGCCCCGGCCACCGGCTGCTGCTGCCGGCCTCGGTCGGGCTCGGCGCGGTGCTGCTGGTCGGCGCCGATACGCTGGCGCGTACCATCGTGTCGCCGGCGGAAATGCCGATCGGCATCCTCACCGCCGCCGTCGGCGCCCCGGTGTTCCTGCTGATCCTGCTGCGCCAGCGCGGGCTGGTGGGGCTGTGAACGCCGTGCTCGAAGCCGCCGGCGTCCATGTCAGCATCGGCCAGACGACACTGATCGATGGCATCGACCTGCGCATCGACGACGGCGAGATGGTTGCCATTGTCGGCCCCAACGGCGCCGGCAAATCGACGCTGCTGCGGCTGCTGTCCGCCGACCTGCGCGCCAGCCATGGCGTGGTACGATTGAAGGACCAGGACATTCACGCCTATGCACCGCATGCGCTGGCGCTGCGCCGCGCGATGCTGTCGCAGCATGTCAGCGTCAGCTTTCCCTTCACGGTGGAGGAGATCGTGCGGATGGGCCGCGGCAGCCAGGCCGTCGCGGCGGCGCAGCCGCTCATAGATGCCGCCATCGACGAAGTCGGCCTCAACGACTTCCGCCACCGCGAACTGCCGACGTTGTCCGGCGGCGAACAGCAGCGCGCGCATTTCGCGCGGGTGCTGGTGCAGCTCGCCTGCGGCGAGGCGGTGCAGGGTCCCGGCGTTCTGCTCCTCGACGAGCCGACCTCGAGCCTCGATCTGAAGCACCAGATCGCGCTGGTCGAGATCGCGCGCCGGCGCGCACGCCGCGGCACCGCCGTCGTCGCGGTGCTGCACGATCTCAACCTCGCGGTCCGCTTCGCCGACCGCATCATCGTGCTGCGCCACGGCGCCATTGCCGCAGAAGGCACGCCGGCGGAGACGATCACCAGCGAGGTAATCCGGCAGGTGTTCGAGATCGACGTCGCGGTGGAACGTAGCAGCGACGGCTCCCCGTTCCTGCTGCCGCAAGCGATGCGACAGATTTTAGGCGAATAGTTCCGTCGTAGCGAGAGTTCCGCGTTCAACGTTGCAATATCATTGTGCGAGGGAATCTCACATTTATATGAACCCTCGATGAACTGCCGCATTGCCTCTATGTCGCAACATCACGGAGGTTCCGCATGGGATATGCGCACAGGTCGACCGCTCTGGTTGTCGAGAATGATGAAATGCAGCGCACGCTGGTCAGCCTGCTACTGGAAGAAAGCGAGATGAATGTCATCGAGTGCGACAGCGCCGAGGCGGCTGTGCTGGTACTCGAAGAGTCCGGCGACACCGTCTCGATGGTCTTTACCGACGTGGAACTGGCGGGGAATATGGACGGCATCGAACTGGCCTACCTCGCCAAGGAGCGCTACCCTCAGATGCATGTGGTCGTCACTTCCGGCGCACCGCGGGTACGCCGCCTGCCCGACGGCACGCTGTTCATGGCCAAGCCGTGGAGCCCGATCGATTTGCTGCGCGTGGCGCAACGGCCGCACTGATTGCCATGCCTATCGTTTCCCGAAAGCGACGCAGCGTTCTTACGCTGCTCCGCAGATCCGGGGAACAATCCTGGCACATCGACAAACTACCGGCGCGGTTCTTGCACGTCCTTTTTCGGACGATAGCAAGCGAGGTCCGCGGTGCGTTACAAACTGGGTTGCAGCCTGTCCTACCAACTGGCGTTCGACACCACCTTCATCTTCAATCTGGAAGTTGCCCAAATTCCCAGCCAGACCATCGTGAGTGAAGCCCTCAGCTTCACGCCGGCGGTGCAGCCGCGGGTCTATGCCGATCCGATGGCGGCCAACCGCTATTTCGGGATTGAAGTTCCCGCCGGCGACTTCGCGCTGGAATACAATGCCGAGGTGGACCTCCACGCTTTCCATGCCGATCCGGCGACGATCGATGAAATACCGGTCAATCAGATCCCGCTCGACATCCTGCCCTATCTGTTGCCGAGCCGCTTCGTGTCGTCCGACCGGCTGGCGCCCTATGCGCTGGCGGAATTCGGCGCGTTGCCGCGCGGACATCAGCGCGTCAATGCTATCTGCGGCTGGATCAACGAGCATCTCGTGTACCAGCCCGGCGCCAGCAACGAGCAGACCACCGCCGACGAGACGCTGATGAAGCGCGCCGGAGTCTGCCGCGACTTCGCACATCTCGGGATCGCGTTCTGCCGCGCGCTTGGCATCCCCGCGCGCTTCGTCAGTTGCTACGCCTATGGGCTGGTGCCGAGCGATTTTCACGCCGTGTTCGAGGCCTATCTGGGCGGTCGTTGGTGGCTGTTCGACGCCACACGGCAGGCGCAGCTCGATGGGCTAGTGCGAATCGGCATCGGCCGCGACGCCGCCGAAATCGCGTTCTCGACGCCATTCGGCAACTTTGCCGCCACCGGCATGGAGGTCCGCATCGCCCGCGCCGACGGCGTGCAGGATCCGGGACCGCGAACGGTGGATGCGATTTCGACAGATGACGGGCGGGCGCTGTAGTTTTCACCTCTCCTCGCCCTTTTGCGGGGAGAGGTCGGAGCCGAGCGTGAGCTCGGCTCCGGGTGAGGGGCTGCCAGAGTTCTACTCGCTAACTCCCCTCACCCGGCTCGAACGACCTGCGGTCCTTCGAGCCACCCTCTCCCGCCTAGCGAAGCTTCGCTTCGCCGGGCGGGGCGAGGGAAGAAGGCCCCACCTTGCATTGCCGCACCGCAGCGTCGATAATTCGGCTTCACGATTTAAAGGGCCGCATGCCGTTCGATCTGCTCATTCGCAATGCCAACCTGCCGGACGGCCGCCGCGGCCAGGATATTGCCATCGCCGACGGCCGCATCGTCGCGGTGCAGCCGCAGCTCGAAGGCGAAGCCGGCCGCGTGATCGACGCCGCCGGCCAATTGGTGTCGCCGCCGTTCATCGACATCCATTTCCACATGGACGCGACCCTGTCGCTCGGCCTTCCCCGCCTCAATATCTCCGGCACGCTGCTGGAAGGCATCGCGCTGTGGGGCGAATTGAAGCCGCTGCTGACCTATGAGGCGCTCGTCGAGCGCGCGCTGGCCTATTGCGACCTCGCGGTGTCGCAGGGCGTGCTGGCGGTGCGCAGCCATGTCGATATCTGCGACGACCGGCTGCTCGCGGTCGATGCGCTGCTCGACGTTAAGAAGCAGGTGGCGCCGTATCTCGATCTTGAACTGGTGGCGTTTCCGCAGGACGGCTATTTCCGATCGCCAACCGCGGCGGCCAATCTGGCGCGTGCGCTCGACAAGGGCGTCAGCATCGTCGGCGGTATCCCGCATTTCGAACGCACCATGGCCGATGGCGCCGCCTCGGTGAAGGCGCTATGCGAAATCGCAGCGCAACGCGGCCTGCGCGTCGATATGCATTGCGACGAGAGCGACGACCCCCTCTCGCGGCACATCGAGACGCTGGCCTGCGAGACGCAGCGGCTCGGCCTGCAAAACCGCGTCGCCGGCTCACACCTCACCTCGATGCATTCGATGGACAATTACTACGTTTCCAAGCTGCTGCCACTGATGGCTGAAGCCGGGGTCGCGGCCATCGCCAATCCGCTGATCAACATCGTGCTGCAGGGCCGCCACGACGCCTATCCGAAACGCCGCGGCATGACGCGCGTACCGGAAATGCGGCCGCATGGCATCAACGTCGCGTTCGGCCAGGATTGCTGCATGGACCCGTGGTATTCGATGGGCTCCGCCGACATGCTGGAAGTCGCGCATATGGGACTGCACGTGGCGCAGATGACCAGCCGCGAGGCGATGCGCTACTGCTTCGACACGGTCACCGCCAATCCGGCCAAGATCATGGGACTCGAAGGCTACGGGCTCGACGTCGGCAGCAACGGCGATCTGGTGCTGCTGCAGGCGCGCGATCCGATCGAGGCAATCCGGTTGAAGGCGACACGGCTGGCGGTGGTCCGGCGCGGTCGCGTCATCTGCGAGACGCCGGCGCGGATTGGCCGGCTGGCACTAGAGGGACGGCCGGGCTCGGTCGATCCCGCCGCCTACGCGCCGCCGGAATGACCGGCCCGCTTTCAGAATTCATCCCCGCATGACATCGCACATCCCAACACCCCTCACCGTCGCCATCATCGGCGGCGGCGCCGCCGGTACGCTGGCGACGGTGATCCTTGCGAAGCTGTCGAACATCGGCCGCATCACGCTGCTCGACCGCGACGGCCGCTTCGGCCGCGGCCTGGCCTATTCGGCCAAAGAAAAATGGCACCGCATCAACGTGCCGGCCTTCAAGATGGGCGGCGTCGGCGCCGACGATCAAGAAGCCTTTGTCGATTGGCTGGCGGCCAACAACCATGTCACCGGCCCTGACTATTCGACATCGTTCGTGCCGCGCTTCGTTTATGGCGATTTCCTGTGTGCGCAACTCGCCGACGTCGAGGCCGGCGGCCGGCTGGACAAACGCCACGACAGCGCGCTGGGCGTCGAGAGATGCGGCGCCTCCTATCGCGTGGCCACGGTATCGGGCGACGTCATCGAGGCCGATCTGGTCTTCCTGTGCATCGGCAACCATCCGCCGTCGGGGTTTGCTGGCGTCGAGCCCTCCTTGCGTTCGATCTCCAATGTCTGGGCGGCCGGCGCGCTCGATCCGATCGGCGCCGACGACCGCGTGCTGGTGATCGGCACCGGCGCGACCGCCGTGGACGTGGTGATCGACCTCGTGCATCGCGGCGTCCGCAGCGAAATCACCATGGTGTCGCGGCGCGGGCTGCTGCCGCAGGTGGACGTCGTGACACCGGTCGACCCCGATCCGGTCACGGTGTGGCCGGTGCGGACGGTGCGCGGGCTGTTTCGTTCGCTGCGCGAAGACATCCGCCGCAAGGCCGCCGCCGGGATTCCGTGGCAGACGGCGATCGACAGCTTCCGGCTGCAGACCAAGGCGTTCTGGACCGGCTTTTCGCAGGCCGAACAGGCGCGGTTCTCGCGGCACATGCGCTCGATCTGGCTGGCACACCGGCATCGGCTGGCACCGGACGTGGCCGAACGGCTGGCACGATGGCAGCGCGACGGGCAGGTGCGCGTGATTCCTGGCCGCATCCTGTCCGCAGCAGCGACGTCGTCCGGCTATGACCTCACGATCCGGGCGCGCGGCAACAAGACCATCGCGCTGGCGCCCAACTGGGTCCTGAACTGCACCGGTCCCGAAGAGCGCTACGATCGGCTCGACGATCCCCTGGTGAAATCGCTGCTGGCGACCGGGCGCGTGCGACCGGGGCCGCAGGGCCTCGGACTCGACGTCGATCCCGGCTGCCGGCTGATCGACGCTTCCGGCCATCCGCAGCCCGGCTTCTTTGCGATCGGCCCGGCGACCCGCGGCACGTTCTGGGAAGTCACTTCGGCAACCAATATCCGGCAGCAGCTGGTGGGTGTGGCGGAGACGCTGGTGAAGCCCGCATCGCGGGATAGTTGAGCGCGACGGCGCCTTCAGCTCGCCGGCAGGTTTCCAAGAATCCCGTTGCAAACCATTTTTCTCAATTGCTGAGAACATCGTCTTATTTTATACAACCTACGGGCGGCCCTTCCCGTTCTCGTGAAATCGATGTCCCGTCGCCGCTCTGTCGGACGGCGCTGGTCCTGCCGGAGGTTGCGTTGGCTTACAAGAGAACCGCACTGGCACTGGGGCACAAGGCAGAACCGCCGCGGGCCGTAGCCGCCGATGGCAGCTCGCGAAAAATCCTGCGCGCTTTGCTGGCCTTCTCGGTCGATAAGCCCCGACATTCGGCCGAAAGCCTGGCCGACCAGATCGGCCTGCCGCTATCGTCGACCTATCGCTACATCGGCATTCTGCGCGAAGCCGAACTGATCGACGAGGACGGCCGCGGCTCGTTCGTGCTGGCGCCCCGCGTCATCGGCCTGGCACAAGCCGCCCGCGCTGGCACCGACCTTGCCTCAATCGCACGCCCGCATATGAAGCGGGCCGCGCAGGAAGCTGGGGAGACAGTGATCCTGGTCCGACGATCCGGCGACCGCGCGGTGTGCATCGAACGCGTCGAATCCTCGTCGCGGATCCGGCTAACCTTCGAGGTCGGCACCGCCCTGCCGCTGCATCGCGGCGCCGGGCCGAAGCTGCTGCTCGCCCATCTGCCGGCCGAGGAATGCGACACCGTGCTGGACGATGCGCTCGCACGCGATCCGGCCCTGGCGGGGCAGCGCAAGAGCCTGCAGCGCGAACTTGCCGTGATCCGCGAACAAGGCTGGTCGGAATCCCGCGGCGAAATCACCCCGCATGTCTATTCCGCCGCGGTCGGCATCCGCGACGCCAATGGCGTCGTAGCCGCGGTTTCCTTCGTCGCGCCGGCGTTCCGGATGCCGAAGGCCAGCCAGATCAAGCTGCGCGAGCATTTGCAGCAAACCGCGGTCGATATCACGCGCGCCTATGCGGCGGTGACGTTCTGATCGCTACGGCCGCTATCGCAGCACCCGCAACATGTACGTCTCGTCGCCGCTGAGGCCTTTGACGATGGCCTTGCCGCCGCTGACGGCGATCTCGCGGCGCTTGCCGTCCCAGGCCCAGAGTTCGGCCTCGCGCGCCCAGGGCGGCAGTTGCACTTCCCAGACCGCGCCCGGCGTCCCGGTCCAGCCTGGAAGATTTTGCCAGACCAGCACCTGGCCGGCCTCGCCTTCCAGCGTGTACTTGCCGGCCTTCGGATCGAGCGCGGTCAGCTTCATGTCGCCGGCGATCTGCAGCACGCTGCGTAGCGTCCGGGCGCGCAGGTCCGGCCGCCACGGCGCTTCCGAAACCGCCATCGCATAGGCAGGCCCATCAACGCGGTCGGTGTCGCCGAGATTCCACGGAAATGCCAGCACCGTCGCCGGGCGGCCGTCGGCATGAACGACGCCGAGATTGTCCCACAGCGCCGTCAGAAACAGCTTTGCAGCGAGCTTCGGATCTTCCCAGGCGCTCTCGCGCGCGACGTTGAATTCGGTGGCATAGAAACGGATGTCGCGCTTCACGCCCATCACCGCCTTGACGCGATCGAAGCAGGTCTGCACCGAGAACTCGCGACCTTTCGTCAGCGGGTACCATCTGGCATTGTAGTAGGTATGCAGGTCGATGCCGTCGAGGCGGCCATCCTCCAGCAGTCCGGCGATCGCCGGACCGTAACCGCGCAAGGTGGCATCGCCGTGGGAATTGCAGGTGGCAAACCCGCCCGGCACCACTCGCAAGGCGCGGTCGACGCTGTGAACGCCATCCGCCAGCCCCGCCAATGCGTCCCTGTATACGTCACGCGGAATGGTCGCCTGCACGTCCGGCTCGTTGATGGCGGTATATACTTCCGCGCCCCAGTTCTTGATCCCGTTAGCAAGCGCCCATTCACCATTCGGCCGAAAACGTCTGGCAAATGCCTGTCCCGCCGCAAACCAATCGTCGTACGATCCGGTAGGCTGTGGCGGCTGCAGGTTTTGATAGCTGCCTTCATACTCGAGCAGAATGACCGGGGTGATGCCTTGCTGGTAAGCTTCCAGCATGGCGGCATCGAAATTGTCGGGGATCGGCTTGCGGTCGAGATCGCGCCAGCCATAGGAGTCCATGCGTCCCAGCTTCGCGCCGACGCCACGAAGCGCGGAGTACAATTGAGCGGCGGGCGCGCCCGTCAAATGTGTCACGATGTTTCCGCCGCCGATGCGGTACCGCAAGGTTGCATCGGCCGATATTGTTTCGGCCTTCGAAGCCTGCGATAGCAAAGCAGACATTAAGACCGCGGTTACCATTAGATTGCGAAATTGTTTCATTCACCTCTTATATAGCGTTCGGCCATGACAATCGAGATCGTCCAAATTGTCCAGGAGTTGAGTACGACCGGCGGCGTCGAAAGCGTTGCCTACGAGTTGGCGCGCGCCTTCAGCCGCGCCAAGATCGTCAACACCGTGCTGGCCAGCGCGGTCGGCGGGCCGGTCAGCCCGGGCACCGCTATCGAGCGTATCGGCCCCTGGCTGTCGCGCGTTCCGACCCGCGGCATCTTTCGCTATCTCGGCCGTTTCCTGGTGGTTCCGACCTTCACGATTCTGGCGACGCGAGCCGTGCTGCGCTACCCCAAGGCGGTGGTCATCAGCCACGGCGACAGCCTGAAGGGCGACGTGCTGATAGTGCACGCGGTCAATGCGCAGAGCCTCGCAGAGAAGCGGAGCGCTCATCTGTGGTTGTGGCTGCTCAACCCTATGCACCTGTGGGTCGGCTTGCGCGATCGCTGGATGATCGGCGGCTTGCGCTATCGCATGTATGTCGCGGTTTCGCCGCGCGTCGCCACCGAATTGCAGGAAATCTACCACGTGCCGCCGACGCGAATCCGCGTAATTCCGAACGGTATCGACCTCGACCGCTTTGCCCGCGACACTGCGGCCGGTTTGGCTATCCGCAGGGAGTTCGGCATTCCAGCCGATGCCAAGTTGCTGCTGTTCGCCGGCCACGAATTCCGCCGCAAGGGGCTGGCTCATGCGATCGGCGCGCTGGAGCGCCTCGGCCCCGACGTATGGCTGCTAGTGGTCGGCTCCGACAATCCCGCGCCGTACCGCAAGATGGCGGCGACCTCCGCCGGCCGGCTGGTGTTCGCGGGATCGCGCACCGATATGCCTGCGTTGTACGCGGCTGCCGATGGCCTCGTGCTGCCGACGTCCTATGAGACATTTTCGCTGGTGTGCATGGAAGCGATGGCGTGTTCGCTACCCGTATTCGCCACGCCGGTCGGCGGCATCGAGGACTATCTGGTGAACGATGTGAACGGCTACCAGATCAGGCCCGACGCCGACGATATCGCCAGCAGGGTCGCGCAAGCTTTTGCCGATCCCGAGCTGACCATCCGCCTGCGCGAGGGCGCGCGCGCCACCGCGCTGAACTACGGCTGGGACCATGTCGGCTCGCGCTATATCGAACTACTTGAGCAGGTGCAGGCATCGAAGGATGAATTTGCCCACGGCGCGATGACCGTCGGCGCCTGAACGACAGCATTCAGGCGTTGCGGCTTTGTACCGCTGCCATACAGGCCGCCAGCAGATCGTCGGCTACAGCACCATAGGTGAAACGGTTCTTGACGTTGGACTGCGCGGCGAATCCGTGGGCCTGCAACGACTGCGGCTGGGACATGATGACGTCGAGCTGTTTCGCCAGCGCCGCTGGATCGCGCTCCGGGACTATCCAACCGCCGTCGCCGACCACGTCGGGAATGGCGCCGCTCTGCGACCCGATCACCGGCACGCCACAGGCCTGGGATTCCACGATGACGCGGCCGAACTGCTCGCGCACCGATCTGGTGGTGCGGGTCAGCAACACCGTGGCATCGAGGCTGCGCAGGAACGCCGCGACGTCGGCCGGCGTGCCCCAACCGCGGAAGCTTACCCGATCGGATAGCCCAAGCTCGGCCACGCGCTGCCGCAGGCGCTCTGCGTAGGGCCCCTCGCCCATAATGGCGAGCGATACCGGCATCGCCGTCAGCATCATCGCCTCGAGCGCATCGTCAAGGCCCTTTTCCTCGACCAGCCGTCCGACATATCCGATGCGAAAATCTGGCCAAGTGGTGCGCGGGATCGCCGGCTCGACGCCGGGATGAAAGTTCGACAGATCGACGCCGTAACCGATCCGGCTAACCGGTCCGAGATAACCTCTGGCGCGCACCACCGCCGTGGCATCCGGGCTGCGCGACAGCACGTGATCGGTGTTGCGCAACACCTGTTTGCGGATCCATTCGAACGGTGGCGGCAGCCGCTTCAGAATATTCTGGTCGACCTCCATCACCAGCGCTGCTCTGCCTTTCAGCACCCGAGCCTGCAACGCCACCACGCCCCAAGGCTCTTCCCAGAGATGAATGACGTCGGGCTGCAGCTCGCGAATGAGCCGACCCAGCCCGGGATAGAAATGCAGATACCAGCTCAGCGGGCCGGCGCGCGCCAACCGGATCGGCAGCACGTGCAGCGTCAACCGCGGGTCGCTGGACGGCGCGGCCACCATGGTCCGGCCGAACTCGTGCCAGACCGCGGGTATGACAAGATGCACGTCGACGTCGTCGCGCGCGGCCATCTGGTAATAGCGAAGCCGGCCGCCATCGCTACTGACCGCCGGATGCGCTATCGACAGCAGCTTCAATCGTCGTGGGTCAGACACGCCCCATCATCCTCGCCGCGGCACCGGTCACCCCCGTGAGATGCAGTTCCATGGCCGCGAGGCTGCGGTGCGCGCCGTTGATGGTGTTGCGCGGCAGGCTGTAGTCTTGGTGGTCTCGCCGCACCAGACCCTTGCGGGTGGTCGCCGCGCTGGCAAAGCCGGCGGCGCGTGCGATGTCGAAATCGCGCGGACCGCAGTCGCCGGAGCGGCCGAAGGGAAATGCGAAATGCTTCGCGGCGACGCCAAGCCGCTCGATCAGCCGGTCGCGGCTACCCTGCAGTTCGGCGCGAGCATGTTCCGGCGATAGCGACGAGATCCGCGGATGGCTCACGGTATGGGCACCGATTTCCACCAGCGGATCGTCGCGCAGCGCTTCCAGCATCTGCCAGCTGATCGCGTGCTTCCAGTGCATGGCCTCAATATCGACGCCATTGAGCTTGCAGAACGTTGCGTAACGCGCCGCGGCCTGGGGACCGTCCCACGACGAGGCGATGCGATGAAACGCCTCCCGCTTGGCTTCCGCAGTGGGCACGTCGATGGCGCCGTTTTCCAGCGTCACGCGATCGTTATTGAGCAGCACGTCTTCCAGCCCGGCAGCCCATAGCGACAGCGTGCCGTCGGGAATTCCGGTGGTGACGAACAGCGTAACCGGCGCATGATGACGGCGGAACAACGGCACTACCTGCTCATAAGTGTCGCGATAGCAGTCATCGACGGAGAAGTTGATGAAGCGGTCTTTGGGACTGCCGAGCTTGGAACGGCGCAGCGCCTCTTCCATCGTCACTATGCTCCAGCCGCGCTCGGCCAGATAGGTCAGGAACTGATCGAGGAAACCGAGATCGAGATAAAAATCGCGGTTCGGTAGCCGCTCCCAATCCTGCGACGACGCTCCCCGATGAAATGTCGTCAGGCAACCGCGCGAGCTCATGAGTAAATCGGCGGCCATGGCGATCGGCCGGACCAACGTCTCGGACGTAGCCACTCTTTTAGCGACTCCCAGCAATAAATTCTTCATCAAAATCCTCGTGCGACAATCTGCTTTCTACGAGAAGAATAAAAGATTCAAACCTGCAAAACCCCACGTACGCGCGCATATGCCGCAACATAAAGACCTGGCATCAGCAGCGCGACCGCAAGGGCGATACATGCCATATAGGCGACGCCGCCGGCGAACAGCCGCTGAAAGGTTCCATCGAAGTGCTGGTGAACTTGCCAGCCCAGTAACGCCATCAGCGCTGCCGGAAAACTTGCGATGAAAATCAGAAACAGCAGCTTGCGCCGCGAATCGAGTGCGATAACGACGCCGGCGAGCAGAATGATACCACGGACGGTTTCACCCAGTCCAAGTAGCAATGTGCCGGAACCGCCCGCATCGAGAATATAAAATGTCAGAAGGTTAACCGCGATATTAACCGTATAGGCCGTGACAATGATGACGGCCGCCGCAAAGTTGCGGCCCGCGCCATTGAGGATGCGGATCAGGATCCAGCCGAGCGTCGCCGCCCACAGGCCGACCGCGATGCCGCGCAGCGCCCCACTCGTCAGCAACAACGCCTGCTCGTTGAAGGCGCCGCGAAAGAACACCAGCCGGACGATCTCCGGCGCAAACATCACCAGGAACATCGAGGCCGGCAACGCCAGCGCGAGGATCGGTCGGGCGATCGACTCGATCTGCGCGGCCGGATCTTTCGGCGGGTGGCTCGACAGCACCGCGAGCCCAACCGGCTGGCTGATCAGTAGCAGTGCGCTTTCGGTCAGTGTTCGTGCATAATCGAGCGAGGCGACCGCGCCGGTGGTGATGCGGGACGCCAGCGCGCGCTCCATCCAGACGTTGCCCTGCTCCGCCAAAGGCAGCGCCAGCAGCGGGCGCAGACGGCGCAGGAACTCGCGGCCGGCGGCCCACACCGATGCCCACGTCAGTCCGCGGAAACTCAGCACGCCCTCGCGCCACATGGTGAAGAGACCCCAGACGCCGAGCGCGTTGAAGGCGATTGCGAACGACCAGGCGAGGGTGTGCGAGTTGCCCGACATCGCCAGCAAGGCGATCCCCATCAGCACCGCGATATTGAGCAGGCTGGCGCGGATATTGGTGAGCCGCGTGCGCCCCAACGCTATTTCGCCGGCGGCGAGCACGTTGATCATGGCGGAGGCCGGCATGCCGAGCGCCATGATGCGCACGAAATCCAGCGTCAGGTTGCGACCCTCGGGCGTGAAGCCGCCGACGAAAACGTGGATCCATCGTTCGCCGAGTGCTTCGATGATCAGCGTCAGAATCACCGCGATGCCAGTCAGTGCCACGGTGAGCGCGGCCAGACGCCGCGGGCCGTCGCCGTCCTTGAGCGCGTCGCGATGCATCGGGATCATGATCGCCGGCACGCTTTCGTTCTGCAGGAACGCCAGCGGCAGCATCACTGCCGTGGCCGCACCACGGAAACCGTCGGCCACCAGCGAGGCGCCAAGCACCTGCGCCATCAGGATCTCGCGGCCGAACCCGAGTACCTTGCTGGCCAGGGCGCCGCTGATCAGGGCCGCCGTGAAGCGGTGCATCGAAGTCTGGGCCAAGGCTATTCCGCCGCTGCTGGGAGGATCGGGGCGTCGCCGGCCAGGCGACGGCGACCTTCCGGCCCCGCGCCGGCCAGACGCTCAGCCTGAGACTGGAGCACCTCGGTATTCACGACACGTCTCCTGCTGTCGTATCAATGATAGCAGAAATCGTCTGCAGCATCTGCGCCTTGCCGTAGTGCGCGCGTGCCCGCGCGTCGGCATAGGTCAATTGCGCCGCCAGTTCGGGCGGATGCGACATGACGGTACGGATGGCGGCAGCCAGCGCACCGGCATCGCCCGGCGGCACCAGCGTTCCGGCGCGGCCGGCTTCCAGAATATCGGAGGCGGCGCCGGCGTCGGTGGCAATCACCGGCACGCCGGCCAGCATCGCTTCCACCAGCGTGCGGCCGAACGGTTCGGGATCAATCGAGGGATGGATCACCGCATCGACGGCGCTCATCAGCCGCGGCACGTCGCTGCGCTGGCCGAGAAAATGCACGCGGTCGCCGAGACCGAGATCATCGATCATCTGGTGCAGCCTGGTTGCATAGGCCTGTTCGCCAAACAGCGCGTCGCCGGCGATGATGCAACTGACGCCCGGCGCCTGGGCCAGCGCCTGCAGCACCACATGCTGGCCCTTCCAGGCGGCGAGCCGGCTGAACACGCCGACCAGCGGGCCGGCGGGCAATTTCAATTCCTGGCGAACTTCGGCCGGAGACTTCGCCTCCCGCGCAATATCGAGGCCATTGGGAACGACGGCGATCAGATCCGGTTTGCCGCCTTCGGCGATGAAGGCATCGGCGCAGGCCTGCGACGGCACTACCGCCCTGCTCGCGCAGAGGTTCGCCAGGGTGACTTGCACGCGACGCTGCATGGCGCCGAAATGCGCGCCGCTGATGATATCGTGCAGGTGCCAGATCAGCGGTCGGCGCGCGATTTTTGCAGCGATCGCCGACAGCACGAAGGCCTTCTGCGAATTGGCATAGACCACGTCATGGCGGCGCGCGGCGCGGATCACTTCGACCACGATGGCCAGCAGCCGTCCTATCAGCGGAATGACTTTCAGCACCGAACTGTCGCGGCGGACCTGAGCCAGCCCCTGCCCCCAACGCGACACTGCGACCTTGAGGCCGCGGCCGGCCAGCGCCGCCGCCAGCGGTCCATCCTCGAAAAGGAAGGCGGATTGCCCGGCGAAGGGCTCGACGATATCGAGCAGGACCAGTTCAGCGCCGGAAATCGAGCCGGTGTGACAGACGAACAGCACCCGAGGCGCAGCCATCAGATCGCCCCGGCATAGGCATTCTGGCCGATCGGTGATGACGCCGGGCCAGCTTCCGCGGCCATGGTGATGGCAATGCCGAACACCTCGCCGCCGGCCTTCCGGATCGCGCTGCAGGCGGCAACCGCCTGCCCCATCGAGGAACGGCCCGAGCGCATGCATAGCAGCACGCCATCCACCTGCCGCGCCAGCACGCCGATGTCGGTCTCGATGCCCGGCGACGGGCCGTCGATCAGCACCACGTCATACGACTGGCCCCACAGCAGCAGATCGGCCAGCGGCTTGCGCATCAGCAGATCGGACGTCGCCGCCAATGGGCCGGCTGCGATGGCATCCAGGTTCGGCGTTGCGGTCTTGACCATGGCGTCGCGCGGCAGAATGTCGCCGCGAAGGATGCCCTGCAGACCGAGGCTGGGACGTAGCCCGAGCGCGGTCTCGAACTTCGGCGTGCCGATATCGCATTCGACCACCAGCACGCTGCGGCCCGTTGCGGCCAGGTGCTGCGCCAGCGCCAGGGTCAGGAACGTCTTGCCCTCGGCAGTCGCCGGCGAGGCGACGAGAATCTTGCGCCGGCTACGCGAGCTGCCCGCGACGAACAGCGCCGCTGCCAGGTTGCGTAGACCGTCCTGATAGGCGCTGTCCTGCTGTGCGAGCGCCAGCGCCTTCGCCAGCGACGAACCGGATTGCGCGGTCAGAATCGCGCCGATCGGCGATTCAGAGGCATCCTTCTTCACCGCCGGAAGCCGCGCCAGAATCGGCGCACCGGTGACGACAGACAATTCCGATGACGAGCCGGCCATCGGTGGCGCCGCGCGTTCGGGCACCGTGACCGGCCGGGCTACGGCGGCGGCCACCGGGACCACCGGCGGCGCACTTGGAGGCGTTGGGGCTTTCGTCCGCGCCGGCATCGCGATCTGCATCCGCGGCAGCTTGCCGAGGTTGACGCGGTCACCGAACAACGCCGCGGCCAGCCCCAGCAGCAGGCCGATGGTGGCGCCGGCCGCCAGGAACGGCGCCTTCTTCGGGAAGAACGGCTTGATCGGCATTTCGGCCAGGCTGACCAGCCGGGTGCTGCCGATCAGCACGCGGCGCTCGGTTTCCAGCTCGCTGGCGCGCTTGTAGAGGTCGGCATATTGCTGCCGCTTGATTTCGGTGCTGCGCACCATGCTCTCGATCGAGGCTTCGTCCGAGGTCGCGGACCCGACTTCCGCCTTGACCGCCTCCATCTGCTTCTTCAGCGACGTCACCAGCAGATCATTGGCGTCGTAAGCCTTCTGCGCGCTGATCGCGATGCTCGACACTTCGGTCGCCATGCGCTCCTTGATCGAAGCCGCCTCCTGCTCGAGCGCGCGCAGCGATGGATGTCGCGGCCCCAGCACATTGGCCTGGCTGGCGAGCTGCGCGCTGACCACGGTAAGCTGCTGCTTGAGATCGGCGATCGAGCGGTTCGACAGCACCGACGGCGCGTCGCTGGCGCCACGCGACTGGTTGGCCTTGATTTCCTGCAGCCGCGCCGCGGCTTCCGCACGCGCGGTCTCCGCCGTCGAAAGCTGCTGGCTGATGCTGGTGAGGCGTTCCGAGCTGATCGGCGCCAGCGACCCGCGCATCAGGCCCTTGGCGCGGCGGAACGCCTGGATCTTGGCGTCGGCCTCGCGCAGCTCGCCGTCGAGCTGGCGGGCTTCCTTCCAGAGATAGGACGCGGCGGTCTCGCGGCTGTCGGAACCGGCGGTGCGCTGGTCGTCGAGAAACGCGTTGGTCAGCGCGTTGGCCATCCTCTGCGCCACTTCGGGTAGCGGCGACTGGTAGGAGATGTTGATGACGCGGGAACGGCCGACCGCGCCGATCGAATAGTTGGTCTGGGCATAATCGACGAAGGCGCCGCTATCGGACTTCAGCTTGTCGCAGCCGGACCCGCCGCGGACGTGACATTCCTCTGTTGCCGCTTCGAGCACGCCGGGCACCGCCATCGCCAGCCGCATCACCCGCGGCGATCGCACCACCAGCAGCTGGCTTTCGAGATCGGCGGGATCGCCGATCTTCTGTGCCCACGCGGCCGAAGCATTGCTGTTCGCAGGTTCCTGTTCGGCGACGATCACCGAACCCGTGGCAAGATAACGCACCGGCAGCACCACGAGGGCGACTACCGTCAGCACCATCACGCCGCAGAACACCCCCGCGAACAATTGCCGATGCCGCCATACGTTCTGTAGCGGCCCTCGTCCCTCGACGGTCTCGGCGGTTGCAGTGCTATCAATGGTCGGGCGTTGGCTGAACATGCGCGTCAGACTGTCTTGTTCAAAGGGGCGGACGCGTTGCAGCGCCGATGCACGCCACCGCCGACCGACCACCCGTGAACTGGCGCAACACGCATCTTAAACCCCTTGCGAGCCGGCCTGAGCAATAGGAAAGGACCACCGCATGCACGGGTCAGCTGTCCGCCGATTTACCGATGTTTTGGTTAAGAGCAGGTTTAGAATGGAATTTGCAGGTAACCGCTTGCCTAATTGATAGGCTCCGACGTCGCGTTTTGCCGGTGCGCATCACTCATAGGCGGGCCTTTTACGCCGGAAACCAAATTGCGGAGCTTCGGGAAACGTATCCCCGCCAACTAGTGGATCCCGACGCCGACGAGCCGATCGACGAGCGCACGGTCCGAGATCAACTCCGCCGGCGCTCCGGTCCAGCTGGTGCGGCCGCGCTCCATCACCATCACACTGTCGGCGAAATCCAGCGCGCGCTCGATCTGTTGCTCGACCAGGATAATGGTGACCTCCTTGGTGGCGGCAAGCCGCGCCAGCAGTGCCATCAACTCGTCGCAGATCACCGGCGCGAGACCCTCGAGCGGCTCATCCAGCAGCAAAACCTGCGGCTTGCCGAGCAATGTGCGGGCCATCGACAGCATCTGCTGCTCGCCGCCTGACAATTGCTTGCCATAGTTGCCGCGGCGCTCGCGCAGCCGCGGAAACATCTCGTAGGCCTCGCCCAGCGCCGACGCCGGCCGGCCTTTCAACCCGGTGCGCAGGTTTTCCTCGACGGTCAGCGACGCAAAGATATCGCGCGTCTGCGGCACGTAGCCGATTCCGCGATCGGCACGCGCCGAGGTGCGCTTTCCAGTGACATCTTCATCGCCGATCCTGATCTGGCCGCCATGGCGCGTCGACAGGCCCATCAGGGTCGCCAGCAGCGTGGTCTTGCCCATGCCATTGCGGCCGAGCACGGCGAGACGGTCGCCGGCCTGCACCGCAAACGAGATGTCCTCGATGATCCGCGTCGGGCCATAGCCGGCGCAGAGGCCGGTGACTTCAAGGGACGCGGCGGGCATCGGCATAGCTCCCGAGATAGGCACGGCGCACTTCGTGGTCGGCGGTGACGTCCTTCGGCGATCCCTCGAAGATCAGCCGGCCGGCCGCCAGCACCAGCACGCGAGTGGCGAACTTGAACACCAGATCCATGTCGTGCTCGATCATCAGCACGGCGATATCCGCAGGCAACTGGTTGATCGCGTCGAGAATCTTCGGCGCCTCGTCGTGCGGCACGCCGGCGGCCGGTTCGTCCAGCAGCAGCACCTTGGGGCGCAAGGCGAGGCCGATGGCCAGCTCGATCAGCCGTTGCTGGCCGTAGGCGAGCTCTACCACCTTGCGATAGGCCAGACGATCGAGGCCGAGATTGGCCAGGATCTCGCTCCACTCGGCGCGCACGTCGGGCCGCTCCGTCGAAACCGAAAAGAACCGCTTGCTGATGCGCCTGCGCTGCATGATCGCCAGCGCGACGTTGTCGGCCACGGTGAGATTCTGGAACAGCCGCGTGGTCTGGAAGGTGCGCACCAGGCCACGCTGCACGCGCTCGGGGATGCTGAGGCCATTGATCTCCTCGCCCGATATCAGGAACTGGCCGGCGCTCGGCGCGATGTCGCCGGTGATCAGATTGACCAAGGTGGTCTTCCCGGCGCCGTTCGGCCCGATCAGCGCGACGCGGTCGCCGGCGCCGAGTGTGAAGCTGACGTCGTCGGTGACCCGCAGGCCGCCGAACGACCGCGAGATGTTGCGCGCTTCGAGCAAGGCGGTCATGACGCCCTCCCCTTGGTGAGCCGGCGCGCCAGCGACAGCGCTGGCTCGATCAGGCCCTTGGGCGCGAACACCACGATCAGGATCAGCAACAGCCCGACCAGCGTCATCCAGTGGAATGGGTTGGCGGCGGCGACGATGTGCTCGAAGATCATGAAGATTATTGTGCCAGCCAGCGCGCCCCACAGATGCCCCGCGCCGCCGAGCACCAGCATCACCAGCACCTCGGCGGAGCGCTCGAAGGCGACGCCGTCGAGCCCGACCACGCCGGTGCTCATGGCGGTGAGCGCGCCGCCGACGCCGGCCACCGCGCCGGATACGCCATACATGAGCACGAGGCGCGGATAGACCGCGACGCCGATCATTTTGGCGCGCAGGTCGTCATCCTTGATGGCGCGGCACATCAGCCCGAACGGCGAGCGCACGAAGCGCGTCAGCGCCACGAAAACGATGATCAGGATGGCTAGCGAAAACAGATAAGCGGTGCGGCTGTACATGTCGAAATTGTAGATGCCAAACACCTTGCCGGGCGTGATGCCCGACAGACCGTCACTGCCACCGGTTAGCCATTGCAGCTTGTTGGCGAGCGCCGCGACCAACTGCCCGACGGCGATAGACAGCACGAGTTGCGGCAGCCCGCGAAACCGGGCGATCAGCGCGCCGGAGATCAGCCCCATCAGCGTGCCAGCAAAGATGCCGATCGCCAGCAGCGCGAGCGGATCGGTGACGCCTCGCACGCAGGCGATGCCGGCGGCATAGGCGGCTACGCCGAACTGAGCGGCGTGGCCGAGCGTGGCGATGCCGCAATAGCCGGTGACCAGATCCAGCGACAGCACCAGGAAGGAGATGCCGATCAACCGCGTCAGGAACGCGAGGTCGTCGGGAAACAGATAGTAACCGATGGCGCCAATCACAGCGATAGCCAGCGCGCTGCCGGCTTCCTGCAGCAGCGGAAGGCGGCGTCTGGCGGGCACGTCGTTGGTCGCAATGCCGGTCATGCGTGCGACCTGCCGAACAGGCCGTGCGGGAACAGGAACACGATGCAGATCACCGCAAGATAGAAGAAGAACTCGCCGAATTCCGGCGCCAGATATTTGCCGGTGGTGTCGGCAAGGCCGAGCAGCATCGACGCCGATAGCGCGCCCATGATCGAGCCCGCGCCGCCGACCGAGACCACCACCAGGAACGTCACCATGTAGCGCAGCGCATAAAACGGCTCGATCGGCAGGATTTCGGCGCCGACCACGCCGCCGAACGCGCCGAGCCCGATGGCCAGCGCGAAGGTCGCGGCGTAGATGATCTCGGTGCGGATGCCCAGGGCATCGGCCATGCCGCTGTGATCGACGGAGGCGCGCAGCTTGATGCCGAATTCGGTCTTCTCGATCAGCCACCACAGCGACAGCGCGGTCACGAGGCCGCAGGCGATCACGAACAGCCGGTGCGTTGGGACCGAGCGGAAGCCGATGTCTAGCGGGCCGCTCAACAGCGGCGGCAGCGGGATCGTCTTCAGCGACGGTCCGAAGATGAAATTGACTACGCCGATGATCAGGAAGGTGATGCCGATGGTCATCAGCACCTGGATCAGCGGATCGGATTTGCGATAGATGCGTCGATACAGCAGCAGTTCGAACGGGATCGAGACCAGGATGGTGCCGACCACCGCCAGCAGGATCGCGACGCTGTAATGCACGTGCAGGTCGCGAATCGCGTAGGAGGCAAGATAGCCGCCGATCATGGCGAAGGCGCCGTGCGCCAGGTTCACCACACGCATAAGCCCCATCATGATCGACAGGCCAATCGAGATGATGAACAGCACCATGCCGTAAGCGACGGCGTCGGTGAGGATGCTGAGAGCGAGGCGCATGGTCACCCTATGCCGTAGGCACGGCGGATTGCCAAGCCGGCTGTCGCGCGAGGACATTGTGAACGACTTCGCCGCGTACCATGGTCAGCAGCACCTTGGTCTCGCGCAGCGGCGGCATCGTTGCGGCGAAGATGTCGCGGTCGATGACGATGAGGTCGGCAGCCATGCCGGGCTCCAGCGTGCCGCGCCAAGACTCCTGCTTCATGGCGAAGGCTCCGCCGACGGTATGACTGTGGATTGCCTCGCGGATGCCGATGGCCTGGTTCGGCCCGATCGGCGCGCCGCTGTCGGACGCGCGCAGCACGGCGTCGGCGATGCCGTCCCACGGCGACCACGCGCCGGTCGGCGCATCCGAAGTGGCGACGTAAGCGACGCCGGCGTCGATCACGCTGCGGCCGGGGTAGCACGCATCGCCGCGCGGCCCGAAGGCACCGGCGATGGAGCGCCGCATCCTCGTGAGAAAGCTCGGCTGCGTCACGACGAGCGCACCAAGCGCCTTCATCCGCGCTAGGCCACCGGCGGGCGGCACGAAGTAATGCTCGATGCGATGGCGGGCATCGGCGCGCGGTTGCGCCACATTGGCTATCTCATAGGCCGAGATCACGCAGTTGATGGCGCGGTCGCCGCAGCAATGCACGGCGACCTGCCAGCCGGCGCAATGCGCCTCGACGATCGCGCGCTGCAATTCCGCCTCGTTGCGCATGAAGAGACCGCGCGACGACGTATCGAAATAATCCTCGCTCACCGCCGCGGTGCGGGCGCCGACGATGCCGTCCGCGAAATATTTCAGGGTCATCGACTGCCAGTCGGGATCCTCGGCCGGCATGAGGCCGCGCTCGACGGCCTCAGCGGGATCGAGCTGGTTCATGAAGCCGAGCCGCATCGGCAAGCGGCCGCCCTGGCGCAGTTCGTTCCAGATCGCGAATTCGTCGTCGAAGCCGACGGTGAAGCCGACCGCGGCCTCCACGGCCGCGACGAGGCCGAGCCGTGCGCTGTCGTCGATGGTGGCGCGCAAGGCCGCGATCAGTTCGGCGCGGTCCATCGGCGGCGCGGCGCGAAAGAACAGTTCGGCGGCGCTTTCCTTGGCGCTGCCATCGAGGCGGCCGTCGGGCGTGCGACCAAAACTGCCGCCGTCGGGATCGGCGATGGTGTCATCGATGTCGAAGAACGTCAGCGCCGCGCTGTTGGCGACCGCGACATGCCCGCAGAAGCGCCGGATCATCACCGGATGGCCGGGGATCGCCGCGTCGATTTCGGCCCGCGTCGGCAGCCGGTGTTCGGCCAGGCCGTTCTCGTCGAGACCGGCGCCATAGACCCACTGGCCGGCCGGAATTTGTTGCGCGCGGGCAACCAGCAACTGCAGCACGGCATCGATGGTAGCGGCATCGCGCGGCGTCACCGGGACCTGCAGCCGCGCATGCGCGATGGCGAACAGGTGAATATGCGCGTCGGTGAGGCCGGGCAGCACGGTGACGCCGTGCAGATCGATGGTCTGGTCGGCCGCTGGTGCATCAGCACGCACGCCGGTCCACAGCACACGGCCGTCGCGCACGACGATGCTGTCCGCCGGTGCCTCGTCCCACGCGGAGCGATAGACGCGGCCGTTGGTGAGGAGGATAGAAGGCGTGCGGGCGGCGGACATGGGTGTATGTGGTCTCTGGAGTGGATTCAGTGCACAAAATCGTGTCCCGGACGCAGTGCAACGCGCTGCCCTTTGGCGGCGTGGTGCGCTGCAGAGCCGGGACCGTCCCAAGCGCCGGAGTTTGGGACGTTCCGGGCTCTGCGGAGCAGCATTTCACGCTGCACCGCCTCCGGGACAACTATCAGATAGCGGCTTCTTACTTCTTGCTCAGCGCCCAGTCCGGCTGATCGAGAAACACCGTGTCGCTCTCCTTGTTGATCAGCTTGCCATCGACCTTGGTGACGGTGCGCAGATAGACGTTCTGGCGGATGTGGCGGGTGTCGGGATCGATCGACACCGGGCCGCGCGGGCTGACCCACTTCATGCCCTTGACCGCCGCAACGGCTTTCTCCGGATCGCGCTGGCCGTTGGTGGCCTCGATCATCTTGAAGATCACCCGCGCGCCGTCATAGGCGGCGACTCCGGTCATGGCGACGTCCTCGACCTTGCCGCCGTTCTTGACGATGGAAGCGAGGAACGCCTTGTTCTCCGGGCTGTCGTGCGACACCGCGTAGTGATAGGTCGACAGCATGCCGAGCGCGCTGTCGCCGATCCCCGGCAGATCGATCTCGGTGACCACGTCGCCGGTCGACATCAGCTTGACACCGTCGGCCTTCAGGCCGTTGTCCACATAGGCCTTGATGAAGCCGAGCGTCGGCGGGCCCGACGGCAGGAAGGTGAAGATGGTGTCGGCGCCGGACGACTTGATCCGCTGCATGATAGGGCTGAAGTCGGTGGTGTTGAGCGGGATGCGGATGGCTTCGACCACGGCGCCGCCGTCGGTCTCGAAGGTCTTCTTGAAGGCGGCTTCGGCGTCGATACCCGGGCCGTAATCGCTGACGGCGATGGCGACCTTCTTCGAGCCGTTCTTGAAGGCGATATTGGCGGCCGGTACAGTGTTCTGCCACATGGTGAACGAGGTGCGGACGATGTAGGGGCTCTTCTCGACGATCGACGAAGTCGCGGCGTTCAGCACCACCAGCGGCGTCTTGGATTCCTCCAGCAACGGCGCGACCGCCATCGCATTCGGCGTGAAATAGATGCCGGCGAGATACTGCACCTTGTCCTTGACGATCAGTTCCTGCGCCAGCGCTTTCGACTTGGCGGGGTTCGGGCCTTCCTCGTCCTTGTAGATGAATTCGACGGTGTGGTTGCCCACCTTGTTGCCATGCTCGGCGATGTAAGCGTCGATGCCCATTTTATAATTGGCGCCGAACAGCGCGTAGGGACCGGACATCGTGCCGATCACGCCGACCTTGATGACATCGGCGGAAGCCGTGTCCGTCATCAAGCCAAGAAGTGCCACGGCCAGAATGGAATTCGTGCGCCTGATCATACCCGTCGTCCTCGTTGCAATGTTGAACTCATTCAGAAGGAAGCTCGTTCGCAAAACTGTATTCAATAAACGTGCCGGAATGCCGCGTCAGAACATCTCGAAATATTCGCGCTGCTCCCAGTCGGAGACCTCCGCCTGGAAGCGCTCGATCTCGGCCAGTTTGATATGGGTGTAATAGTTCACCATGGTCGAGCCCATGGCATCGCGGAAGAAGGGATCGTCCTTCAGCGCGAACACCGCCTCGCGCAGCGACTTCGGCAGCAGCGGCGCATCGCTCTCATACGGCGTATCGGCCGACGGGCCGGGATCGAGCGCACGATCGACGCCGTCGAGGCCGGCGAGAATCTGCGACGACATATAGAGATAGGGATTGGCGGCGGGCTCGCCGACGCGGTTTTCCAGCCGCGTCGCGGAATCGCCGGCGCCGCCAAGCACGCGGATCATGGCGCCGCGGTTGTCTCGGCCCCAGATCGCGCGGTCCGGTGCCAGCGAATAGGAGCGATAGCGCTTGTAGCCGTTGATGGTCGGCGTAGTGAACACGGTGGCCGCGCGGGCATGTGCCAAAATCCCGCCGAGATAGCCGCGGCCAAACGGCGACAGCGGCTCGCCCTTGTCGTCCGACATGAATGCGTTCCTGCCGGTGTCGCGCGCCACGATCGACTGGTGCAGATGCCAGCCCGACGATACCACATTGGGAATCTTCGGCCGGCACATGAAGGTGGCGTGATAGCCGCGGCGATGGCAGATCTGCTTCACTGCCGAACGAAACAGCACCATCGAGTCAGCGGGCGTGAGGCCTACGGTCGGCGCAAAGGTGAATTCGCACTGGCTCGGGCCGTATTCGACTTCCACCGAGCGCAGCGGCAGGCCGAGCGCCATCACGTCGCGCCGGATGAATTCGAGCACCGGCTCCATCTGGTCGTAGCGCTGCTCGGTGAGATACTGGTAACCGTGCGACAGCAGGCTGACCTCGGGCGGGCGGCCGGGCTGCCCTGCGTCTTCGGGCGCCATCCGGGTCTCTTCGCTCTTGAAGATGTGGCACTCGACCTCGAGACCGGCGACGAAATCGTAGCCGCGCTTGTTGAGGTCGGCGAGCACCCCCTTGTAGAGGTTGCGGGTGGCGAACGGCACCGGGCGGCCATCGGCGAAATGCACGTCGCACAACAGCCAGCCGGTGGCGGAAGCCCACGGCAGCACGCGGAAGGTCAGGGGGTCGGGAATCATCAGGGCGTCGGCGGCGCCCTGCATTTCCGGAATGCCGAACCCGCCGCCGGCGGTGAACACCGGAAACACCGACTTGTGCGAGGTGTCCTTGGCGAACATCGTGGTGGTGATGTTGCAGCCGTTTTCCAGACAGCGCAGCGCCTCGCTGGCGATCAGCGTCTTGCCGCGCAAAATGCCGTGCTGGTCGGGAAACGACAGCCGGATCACTTCCAGCTTCCGCTCCTCGACGATGCGCCGCAGCCGGACGGCGGCGTCCTTCTGTTCTGCGGACCACAGGCCGTGGCGTTCGACGAAACTCAACGCACTCTCCTCAACCCGTAGGGTGGGCAAAGGCGCTCTTGCGCCGTGCCCACCATTTCACGCTGCGCGTTACATTGGCGGGCACGCTTCGCTTTGCACACCCTAAAAGAAAACGGCATGCTCATTCCGCAGCCGTCATGCGCGTGACCGTGGCCGGCGTTTCGTTCGGCACCGGCGCCGCCCATGGCGCGCCGCGACGGCGGGCGACATCGACTTCCATCCAGTAGGTTTCCCAGCCGCGGGTCGGGCCGATGCCGTCCATGGTGCCGGGACCCTGGATGCTGCGCGCATTGTCGGCATCTAGGAACATCATCGGCTTCAGGCCGCCGGCGACCTTCTCGATCTCCGCGCGCAGCAGCTTGCGGTAGGCGATGATCGCCTTGTCGCTTGATCCCAGATGCTCGCGGGTGCGGTCCTGGATCTTGCCCATCGACTCTACGGCCCACTGGTCGTGCACGTTAATGTCGGCGCCCATGCCGGTATAGGTCTCGTGGGCCTGCTCGTGCGGATCGAAGCCGTAATCGTTGCTGCGGTTCTTTCGCGAGGTGTAGTGCGGTAGCTCGTAGAGTTCGAGGCGCTGGTCGCGCATCTTCTGCTTGTCCACCGGCTGGGTATAGCTGGTGAAGATTGCATACCAATAGCAATTCTCGTCATCCACCGGCACGTGCCACTGGGTGATGGTCATCTCCGTGCTCATGGGAATCACGAAACCATTCGGAAACAGCTGGTTGGTGACGCGCACATGGGTTCGCTCGTCATCGAGCTGGCGCAACGCGATCAGGCGCAGGCCGTATTCGGTCGACTCGACGTTGATGATCGGCCGATCGTATTCGCGCAAGATCTTGGTCATCGGCAGCTCAGAGCCGGCCGAGGCGCCGCGGAACTGCTTGCCGTAGGCGGCCGAGGTATCCTCGTCCTCGAAGAAGCGATGCAGGAACGAGGCATGGGCGGGATCGATGCCGACTTCCAGCGCCTGCAGCCAGTTGCATTCGAACAGGCCCTTGAAGGCGAAAGTGTACTGGCCGGGCGCGGCAAAACAATCCAGCTCCGGAAACGCCGGGGGCTCGCCCTCGCCGAGATACGCCCATAGCATGCCGCCCTTTTCGACGACCGGATAAGCGCGCTGCCTGATGCCAGCGCAGAGCTTCGAGGTCGCGGGTTCGGCAGGCGTCTCCAGGCACTTGCCGTTGACGTCAAACAGCCAGCCATGAAACGCGCAACGCACGCCGCCGCCTTCGAGCCGGCCGAACGCCAGATCGGCGCCCCGGTGCGGACAGTCGCGGTCGAGCAGGCCATAACGGCCCTGCTCGTCGCGGAACAGCACGAAATCTTCGCCGAGCAGCTTGACCGGTTTGATCGGCCGCTCGCCTTCGAGCTCATCGACCAGCGCCGCCGGCTGCCAGTACATGCGCATCAATTTGCCGCCCGGCGCCTTCGGCCCGACGCGGGTGATCAGGTCATTTTGCTCTTGGCTCATCATGGGCAAGGTTCCCCTTCAAACAGGACCGTGGTGGTACGGCTCAACGCTGAAATACGACTTTACCGCCAACCAACGTCATATCGGTCGTGATATTCTTGATCTGGTCTTCCGGAACGCTCATGAAGTCGGCGGAAAGAACGGCAAGATCGGCCAGCTTTCC
>NZ_JAQGJD010000074.1 GCF_028290785.1 Tardiphaga sp.
TGCAGAACATCCATTACGACATCAAGGCGGTGATGACCCACACCGCGCCGGTCGGCGCGTATCGCGGCGCCGGGCGTCCCGAGGCCGTGTTCATCATGGAGCGGCTGATGGACGCCGCCGCGCGGCAGATCGGCATGGATCCGCGCGCGATCCGCAAGGTCAACTACATCAAACCGACGCAGTTTCCCTACAAGAACGCCGTCGGCCAGACCTATGACAGCGGCGCCTTCGCGCACATGCTCGACCGCGCCTGCGAACTGTCGGACTGGGACGGTTTTGCCGCGCGCAAGAAGGCGGCGAAGAAGAAGGGCCTGCTCTACGGCCGCGGCCTGACCAGCTACATCGAATGGACGGGCGGCCCGGGGACCACGGAGAAGGTCAGCCTGCACGCCACCGCCGAGGGTCGCGTCATCCTGCATTCCGGAACGCAGGCGATGGGGCAGGGCCTGCAGACCACCTATTCGCAATTGGTCGCCGAATCGCTCGGCATAGGCATCGACAAGATCGACGTCATCCAGGGCGACACCGACGTCATTGTCGGCATGGGCAGCGTCGGCTCGCGCTCGCTGTTTGTCGGCGGTACGGCCGCTGTAGTGTCGGCGGTAGACCTGATCGCCAAGGCGCGTGAGAAGGCCGCCAACATGCTGGAAGCCTCGGTCGAGGACATCGAATATGCCGGCGGTTTTCTTACGGTGGTCGGCACCGACAAGCGGGTTGGCCTGTTCGAAATCGCGAAGGCGGAAAAGGACGCGCGACTCAGTGTCGATTCCACCGGCGTTGCCGACGGGCCGACGTGGCCGAACGGCACCCATATCTGCGAGGTCGAGATCGATCCGGAAACCGGCATCACCAATGTCGTGAAGTACACCACGGTCGATGACGTCGGCGTCGCGGTGAATCCGATGCTGGTCACCGGCCAGGTTCATGGCGGCGTGGCGCAGGGCATCGGCCAGGCGCTGTATGAAGGCGTGCACTATGATGCCGAGGGACAGTTGCTCACCGCGAGTTACCAGGACTACTGCATCCCGCGCGCCGGCGATCTGCCGACGCTGTCGGTGACGCTGGATGGCTCGGCGCCGTGCGTCACCAATCCGCTGGGCTCCAAGGGCTGCGGCGAGTCCGGCGCGATCGGCGGGCCGCCCTGTATCACCAACGGCGTGATCGATGCGCTGAGCGGGCTCGGAATCACCCAGCTCAATACACCGCTATCGCCGCTGAAGGTCTGGAACGCGATCCAGAGCGCGTCGGCGCAGGCGTGACAAAATCGTAGGGTGGGTTGAGCTCTTGCGAAACCCACCAACCGCGGCGGTGGGTTTCGCAAGAGCTCAACCCACCCTACGGCAGAGCGAAATCAAAAAAAAATAACCGGGAGAAGAAACGCCATGAAGAGCTTCAAGGTCACCGAATTCAACGAGCCGCTCGAGGAAGTCGACGTCCAGACACCACAGCCGACCGGCACGCAGGTGCTGATCCGCGTCAAGGCCGCCGGCGTCTGCCACAGCGATCTGCACATCTGGGAGGGCGGCTATGAACTCGGTCACGGCCGCAAGAAGCTCTCTTTGAAAGATCGCGGCATCAACCTGCCGATGACCATGGGCCACGAGACCGTTGGCGAAGTTCTGGCGTTCGGTCCGGATGCGCCGTCCGAGCCAGGCGGCGTCAAGATCGGCGATATTGCGCTGGCCTATCCCTGGATCGGCTGTGGTAAGTGCGCGGCGTGCCTGGCTGGCGACGAGAATATGTGCCTGCAGCCCAGGTGCCTCGGCGTGCATTGCGACGGCGGCTATTCCGATCACCTGCTGGTGCCGCATCCGCGCTACCTGCTGGACCTCAAGGGAATGGATCCCGTCACCGCCGCGCCCTACGCCTGTTCTGGCGTCACCACCTACAGCGCACTGAAGAAGGTCGAGAAGGACCTAGCCAATCCGATCGTGATCTTTGGCGCCGGCGGGCTTGGCCTGATGGCGCTGAGCCTGTTGAAGGCCATGGGTGGCAAAGGCGCCATCGTGGTGGATATCGATGCGCGCAAGCGCGAGGCGGCCGAGAAGGCCGGCGCGCTCGGCTCCGTCGATGGCGCAGCCCCCGATGCGCTGGCGCAACTCGCGAAGCTCGCGGGCGGCCCGATCCTGTCGGTGATCGACCTGGTCGGCAATCCCGCGACCACGCAGCTCGGTTTCGACTGCCTGTCGAAGGGCGGCAAGCTGGTGATCGTCGGCCTGTTCGGTGGCGGCGCGACCTGGGCGCTGCCGCTCATCGCGATGAAGGCCGTGACCATCCAGGGCAGCTATGTCGGTAATCTCAGAGAGACCAAGGAATTGCTTGAACTGGTCCGCACCGGGAACGTCGCCACCATTCCGGTGACGCCGATGCCGCTCGCGCGCGCCAATACGGCGCTGAACGAACTCAGGGAAGGCAAGCTGGTCGGGCGCGCGATTCTGACGCCGTAAGGCCGCGGACCCTAAGGCTGCTTGCCCCGGACGCGATGCGGCGCGAAGTGCCGCTTCGCTGAGCCGGGGCCGCACGGACGACGGCGTCTGATACGGTCCCGGCTCTGCGGAGCGGCATAAGAATGCCGCACCGCGTCCGGGACAAGCTATTTGACTACCCCGCCGTTACGTCGACCAGCTCTTCGCCATCGAGCACGCGCTTCGCCTTGACGCGGTCGAGGTCGCCTTCCCAGGCGCCGATCACGACGGTGGCGACGCAGTTGCCGATCAGGTTGCCGAGCGCGCGGGCCATGCCGATGAACCAGTCGATCGACAGCACCAGCACCAGGCCGATGGCGGGGATGCTGGGCACCGCATTCAGCGTGGCGGCCAGAATGACGATCGCCGACCCCGGCACGCCATGCGCGCCTTTGGAAGTGACCAGCGACACGCCGAGCACCAGCATCAGGTCGCCGAACGACAGCGGCGTGTTGGTGGCCTGGGCGATGAACACCACCGCCAGCGTCAGGTAGATCGAGAAGGCGTCGAGGTTGAACGAGTAGCCGGTTGGAATCACCAGGCCGACCACGGAATCCTTGACGCCGAGCCGCTCCAGCTTGCGCATGATCTGCGGCAGCACCGCATCCGACGACGCGGTCGCCAGCACGATGGTCAGCTCCTCGCGCAGGTAGTTGAGAAACTTGACAATGTTGAGCCCGGCCAGAGCCATTACGGTGCCAAGCACGCCGAACACGAAGATCGCCACCGCCACGTAAAACAGCGCCACCAGCGACACCAGTTGCTTCAGCGAGCCGACGCCGTATTTGCCGACGGTGTAGGCGACGGCCCCGAGCACGCCGAGCGGCGCGATGCGGACGATCAGGCCCATGGCGCGAAACAGCACGGTGGAGACCGCCTCGATGAAGCCGGTTATTTTCTCGCCCTTTTCGCCGCCGACCAGCGCCAGGCTGGTGCCGAAGATGATGGCGAAGAACAGCACCTGCAGCACGTCGTTGCGCGCCAGCGCGTCGAACGAGGTGGTCGGGATGATGTTGACCAGGAAGCTGCCGATGCCACCGCCCTGCAGCTTGTGGGCATTGTCGGCATAGGTGTTGAGCGCCTTGGCATCGAGCGTCGAAGTGTCAATGTTCATGCCGTGGCCGGGCCCGAACAGGTAGGCCAGCAGCAGGCCCACGACCAGGGCGACCGTGGTCATCACCTCGAAATAGACCAGAGCCTTGACGCCCACCCGGCCGACCTTCTTGAGGTCGCCGGCGCCGGCGATGCCGTGGACCACCACGCAGAACACGATCGGCGCCACGATCATGGAAATCAGCTTGAGGAATGCGTCGCTGAACACTTTCAGGCCAATGGCGAATTCCGGCACGACGACGCCGAGCAGGATGCCCAGCAGCAGAGCGACGACGACCTGTACGAACAACGAATGATAGAGAGGCTTGCGGACGATCTCGGCAGTGGCAGTGACTGTAGCTGTGGACATGGTCGCTCCCCATTGTTGCACCTAGATACCAGCAACAAACGTGCCACAAGCGGGCGTCGGTCCAATTGCCAACGCCGGTCGCGCGGTCCCGGGTGATATCAGCCGCGGTCGTGGGAAGCCGGCGAGGTGACGGTCAGGTCGCCGGAGAACGATCGGTATGCACCCGACCGGCCGGCTGCATCGCCCGGCGAATGGCAACTGCCGCAGGCCATGATCGTGCCCGCAAGATAGGCGCCTCGTTCGATCCGGCTACGGCCTTGGCTGCGGGGGAGAGCCCCGGCGTCGCCGACCAGGGGCCAACAGCCCCAGGACGTCTACGACCGGGAGCCAGGCTCGTTTCAAGCCCGACAAAGCTCTATCGCATGGTCTATCCCGGCGGCGCAGGTGCTGTGCCGATCGGCAGCAGACATGCGAAAACGCTCCCTCGCTAGCGAAGGGGCCATTCTCATCAGGTGAGATTCGTGATTCTGCCGATCGGCCGCCGGGCCGCTCCGGCGCCGCTGGAGGAGGGGCTACTTGTCTTCGTCCGCAATCGCTTCCATCAGGACGACCATCTGGCGCTGCACCGTCTGGCTCTTGATGCGGCTGTAGGCCCGCAGCAATCGCAGGCTGAATGCGCTGTCGAGAAACAGCAGGCTTTCGACTTCGCGGGTCTTGCCATCGCCGTCGTAGAAGAAGGTGACCGGCACATCGAGTGCGGTCGCAATCTGCTGCAGACGCGCGGCGCCGACGCGATTGACGCCCTTTTCGTACTTCTGGACCTGCTGGAAACTGACGCCCAGTTGTTCGCCCAAGTCCGCCTGGGAGATTTTCTGCTCAACGCGACGAAGACGGATTCTCTTGCCCATCTCGATGTCGGGTTTGCCGGCGCTACGTTGCTTCATTCGTCACCACTCAGTTTGTTGATACGGGAAGGTTTGTTGTTATTTTTTTGATGGGGGCTTTTCAGCCCGAGAATCCCTCGAATTGGTTGATCAAGGGTTCCCCCTTATACACATCCTTTAGAACGTTGGGATGGATGAATTCATCCCTAAACCACGGAAATTTCACGGGGTTAAACGCCTCAATGATCCAATCGATCATGCGACGGATGCGCGGTATCCTGTTGCTGTCAGGATGGTAGGACAGCCAGATATCGAACGGCCGGCACAGATCGATTTGCAACGGTACGAGTTTCGAGCTCAGTGCGAAAGCATACGTCGGGAGTAATCCAATGCCAGCTCCTTTTGATACAGCCCAATAGTTGGCGCTGCTGACATTGGTTCGCATCACCAACAGATCCAGCTGCGATATGCCGGGAAACCAGCTGTCGAAAATCTCCTTCGCGCCGGTCTGATCGGCGAACTGCATGACCACCCTGTGCCTTATCAGCTCCTGGTACGTTTTAGGGGCACCAAAAGTTTCAATGTATTTCTCGCTCGCGAAGAACATCACATGCATGCGGCCAAGTTTGACCATCTTGACGTCGAGCGTGGTCGGCCGTGACAGCTGAATCGCGATGTCCGCTTCGTGCCGTTGGACATCGGCACTTTGCATCGCGCAGTGCAGATCAACCAGGATGTTTGGATGCGCCTGCTGAAATTCAACCAGCCGCGGCGCCAGCCAGAAAGTGCCGAGACCTTCGGTGATAGCAACGCGAACTTCGCCAGCGAGGTTCTGCGTCACCGACCCACGTGCGCGCAACAGATCGAACGACGCGGCCTCCATGCGCTCGACGGCTGATACCACCAGCGCGCCTTCGTCGGTCAGCCGGGTGCCGTGGACATCGCGGGTAAACAGCATGGCGCCGGTCTGGCGTTCGAAATCGTCGATGCGCCGACGTACCAGATTGACCGACTGACTGAGCCGTTCGGCCGCCGAGCGGAAGCTTCCGCAGCGCACGACCTCCAGAAAAATCCGGGCGGCGTCCCAGTCCGTCAAGCGGTTCAGGCTGCTCCCGAGGTGTTCTTGCAGCGGAACACCCCTTTCCGCCAATGGACGCATACGCCGGCCCTCCCCGCGGAATACTTTGCCAGAATACCGCCGCCTTCACAACTTGGGCTCGCCATGACCGCGCATTACCCGTCAATTACCGGCGCCGCACCGACCCACCCTCCATTGGTGCATCCCGCCAAACATCCGTTGCCAGCTGATAATCTCGAAAGCTTCGCCGGTAACGTGGTGGTGTTTACACTGGCCGCGGACGACCTCGGAGCGCTGATGAAGTCGGCCGAGGTAGATCTGCCCGGCTTGGCCTCCCTGCAGGCGGTGCGGCGCGTGATGTCACATAATCCGGATTCGCTGTGGGGGATTGCGTCGCGTTCCGGATGCCAGAATGGCGTACCCACGCCGCGCGGCTTCATCGGATTTCTGATGTTGAACGAGGAGGGTTTGCGGCAGCTGGTCGCAGGCACGTTCGACGCCAGCGATCCCGATATCACGTTGTTGTGTTCGCAAAACCAGAAGCCGGCCGGTATTTATTTGTGGGCCATGTGGGCCCGCAATGGCCTGGTGTCGGGCATTCCGCTGGCCTTCGAGAAGATGTTCACGCCGCTCTATGGCGACGTCGATCTTTACGCGCGCGCCGTCACCCAGGATGGCAAGCGGCTACTGGAGACCATGGGCTTTCGCCCCGGCGCGGTCTTCGAAAATCTGAGCAACCCCGGCCTGCACAGCCTGCCGCGCTCCGGGGGCGACGCCGCCGATGCGCCGCTGTACGATCGCTACTACGGCCACAATCCGGAACAGGCGATCGCTATCACGGTGGCGCGTTCGATCGAGGACCTGATGCGGGTGATCGCGATCCGCAGCGCGGTCTATATCGGCGAGCAACAGTGTCCCTATCTCGAGGAGTTCGACGGCAAGGACTTCAGCTCGACCCATCTGCTTGGCTACATCGGCAACGAACCGGTCGCCTGCCTGCGGATTCGATACTTCGCCGACTTCGCCAAAATAGAACGACTGGCGGTCCGCAAGGAATTTCGCAAGCAGCGGATCGCGTTGCAACTCGTCGAGGCGGCGATCGAACTGTGCCACGCCAAGGGCTATCAGCGGCTGTACGGCCACGCCCAGAAGCGGCTCGTGAAGTTCTGGTCGCAGTTCGGCTTCACCACCTTCGACGGCGGACAGGAACTGGTGTTCTCCGATTTCGATTATGTCGAGATGCAGATGATCAGCGAACGGCGCCCCAATGCCATCACCATCGGGATCGACCCCTATCTGATCATCCGGCCCGAGGGCCAGTGGCACCGGCCCGGCGTGCTTGATAAATCGCGCACGCGACCGGTGACGCAGCCCTCGATCCAAAGGGGCGCGGCATGACCTCCGTTGTCAGCTTGCGAAGCTTCGTCAATTCGTCCGGCGTGCCGATCGTGGTGTTCGTTGATCTGCAGCAGGAATACCTGGCAGCGCCCCGGCTGCTCGCGATTCCCGATATCGATGCCGCGCTGGAGAACTGCCGCAGGCTGTTGGGCCATTGCCGCTACGCGGGGCTGCCGGTGGCCTTCACGCGCTTCCTCGACCATTCGGCATTCTTCAACCGGGCAACGCCGTTCAGCCATTGGATCGAGGGCTTCGAGCCGCAGCGCAACGAGATGATTTTCGAGCGTAGCAGCCCATCGTGCTACGCCTGCGATTCTTTCAGCTCGCTAATGGGGCAGAACCGCGGCGGCTTCGTGCTCGCCGGATTTGCCGGCGAATCCGCCTGCCTGTCGACGCTGATCGATGCGCATCATCGCAATCACAAAGCGGTCTTTCTCCACGATGCGTCGGCCAGCCACCGGCTCGATGACCTCCCTGCGGAAGACGTCCATCGCGCCGTTACGAAGATTTCAGGACTGTATGGAGATGTCTATGAAACCAGCGAATGGATCGCCGCGAATCTACCTCGCAAGTTCGGGCTCGGGGCGAAGACCGGTGTCTGATATCAACGAGCGCCTGATCACCGTGATGTCCCGGCTGGAGCACTGCCAGCTAGTGCTCGCCGAAGCCGGCGAGCGGGACACCGCGCAACTGGTGGCGATGGCGATGCTGCAGTTGCGGATGCGGATCCACCATATCGGCGATGCCGAATTGAAGGCGCTGTGCGACGCGATGGCGACCGAGCTGGACCAGGCCGCTCCCGACGCTTCCGAAGCGTCGGGAGAAGGCGGCCGCTAAGCGACTACAGATTGCTGTCGGTGATCGCCGCGTAGATCATGGTGCGAAGCTCGCGGCGCACCGGATAGGCGCTGGACGGCAGCAACTGGGTCATGAAGATCGCGATCAGGTCTTCGGCGGGATCGATCCAGAACGACGTGGTCGCCGCACCGCCCCAGGCATATTCGCCGGCGCTGCCGGGAATCATCGTTTGCTTGGGATCGAGGGTTACCGAGAAGCCAAGGCCGAAGCCGACGCCGGCATAGGTCGCCTCGCTGAAAAGCGATTTCGACATCTGGGTGAGGTCGCGGCCACCGGGCAGGTGATTGCTGGTCATCAGCGCCAGCGTTTTCGGACCGAGCAGACGCACGCCACCGAGTTCGCCGCGGTTCAATAGCGCGCGGCAGAAGGTGAGATAGTCTGCCGCGGTCGAGCACAGGCCGCCGCCGCCGGAAATGAAGGACGGCGACGCCAGGAAAGAGCTCGTCGTTGGATCGTCCTGCAGCGTCATGCCGCCTTTACCGTCGGCGGCGTAGCAGGCGGCGAGCCGGTGGGCTTTTTCCGGGGGCACGAAAAATCCAGTGTCGCTCATACCCAGCGGATCGAAGATCCGCTGTTGCAGGAACTGCTCGAATGGCTGGCCGGCGACCTTCTCGACGAGATAGCCGAGCACGTCGGTGGAGACGGAATAGTTCCAGGCGTCGCCAGGCGAAAATTCCAGGGGGATTTTGGCGAGGTCGTCGATCATCGACCGCAGGCTGCCGGCTTTTTCGATCTCGCCAACCTTCTGCGCACGATAGGCCGCGTCGACATTGGTGCGGTTCTGGAAGCCATAGGTCAGGCCCGAAGTGTGGCGTAGCAGGTCGATGATCAGCATCGGGCGTGCCGGCGGTCGGGTCAGGAACAGCGGTGCCACGCCCGCCTGGTACACGCCGAGGCCGGCCCATTGCGGAATGTATTTGTGCACCGGCTCGTCGAGCGCCACGCGGCCTTCCTCCACCAGCATCATGAAGGCCACCGTGGTGATGGGCTTGGTCATCGAATAGATGCGGAAGATGGTGTCGTCCTTGACCGGCACCTTGCGCGCGACGTCGGCCATGCCCTGTACGGCGCTGTGGACGATCTGGCCGCGGCGATACACCAGCAACTGCGTGCCCGGGAAGCGGCCGGCCTCGATATAGCTGTGCTTCAGGTGAGCCTCGGCGCGGTCCAGCGCGTGCCCGGACATGCCGGCTTGTTCCGGCGAAGCCGAGGTGGGGCGGAGACTCTGGGACGGCATTGCGGGATCACTCCGATGTGTTGGGGCAAGGACTGTTTTAGGGAAAGAAGGCGGTCGCTGTCGACCGGATTCGCCACGCCACGCGCTTACTCCGCGATATCGGTTGGTGTATCGTCCCGGTGAAATTAAGAGCGCCAGGCAGGATTCAGCATGACCCAGTTCAACGACACCGAACTCACCGTGGCCGTGATCGAGAGTTTGGCGAAAACCCCGGACCCGCGCGTTAAATTTTTGCTGCAGGAACTGGTCAAATCGCTGCACGACTACGTCCGCAAGACCGACCTGAGCTTCGACGAATGGCACTATGCGATCGATTTCCTGACCCGCACCGGGCAGAAATGCAGTCCGATCCGGCAGGAATTCATCCTGCTGTCGGACGTGCTTGGCGTCTCGATGCTGGTCGACGCCGTCAACCACCGGGAACGCGAGGGCGCGACCGAGACCACGGTGCTCGGCCCGTTCTATGTCGGCGAGCACCCGCCGATGCCCCATGGCGCCGACATCTCGCCGGGGCTGCAGGGCGAGCGGATGTTCGTGCAGAGCCGTGTCACGGATCTTGCGGGTAAGCCGCTGGCCGGCGTCCCCATCGACGTCTGGCATGCCGACGACGATGGCTTCTACGATTCGCAGAAGGCGTCCTACGCGACCGAGGGCCCATCCTCGCGCGCACGTCTGGTCACCGATGCCGACGGCCGGATCTTCTTCCGCACCATCCTGCCGTGCAGCTATCCGATCCCCACCGACGGGCCGGTCGGCGAGATGATCGTGAAGACCCAACGCCATCCGATGCGGCCGGCGCACGTCCACTTTCTGGTCGATGCGCCCGGATATGAACCGCTGATCACCCACGTCTTCATCGGGGGTGACAAGTATCTGGACTCCGATGTGGTGTTCGGGGTGAAGGACGAACTGATCGCGACCGTGGAGCCGCGCAGCGATGCCACGATGCCCGATGGCCAGCCCGCCAACGGCCCGTGGCACCTGATGACCTACAATTTTCGTATGAAGCCGGGGCAGGGCAGCGCTCCGCAGCCGATGATGCCGGAGAAAGAGGAGGCATAGAGGCTACGCCCGGTACGCGACCAGCACGGCGCCGCTCGCGATCAGGATTACGCCGAGCCAGTTCGGCGCCGACAGCTTCTCGCCCAGGAACATCACGGCGAACACCGACACGAATACGACGCTGAGCTTGTCGATCGGCGCGACGCGCGCGGCGTCGCCGAGCTTCAGGGCGCGAAAGTAGCAGATCCAGGACGCGCCCGTCGCCAGGCCGGAGAGGATCAGGAACAGCCAGGTCTTCGCCGAGACGCTGGACGGCGGCTGCCAGTTTCCGGTGGCATAGACGATCAGTCCCGCGGCCAGCAGGATGACGATGGTGCGGATGAAGGTGGCAAAGTCGGAGTTGACGTTCTCGATGCCTATCTTGGCGAAAACCGCCGTCAGCGCTGCGAACGCTGCCGATAGCAGCGCCCAGAACACCCAGGAGAGCAAAACGTTCTTCATGATGTCGGTCCTTCGGCCGCGTCGCTCCAGTCGCGCTGCCCGAGGTCGGCCATCGTCTCCAGAAAGAACTGGTCGAACTGGAACGGCGCCGCGGCGATCGGTTCGCCTGCGGTAAAGGCCAGGTCCTGGAACGCCCGACCGAGCGCGCCGGCGCGTTCGGCGAAGACGTCGAGGCCGTCCCGCTCGGCGCTGCCGACGATCGTGAGCAACGCCTCCTTGAAACGATCGAGCCGACCGTCGATGATCGCGATCTTCGCGGCGAGGGCGTCGGTATCGACCTCGGCGGTGCCGACGTTCGAGATCGTGGCCAGCGCCATGGCATTGCCCCTGCCGTGCAGGATTGCGTCGCGAAGCGCATCGAGTTTGTTGCGAAACGCGTCGAGATGACCCAGCGCAGCCGCGGCATTGGCTTCGAGGTCGGCTTTGGCTTGCGACAGGATCGCCGCGGCGGAGACCGCGACGGCCGCCTTCAGCGTGGTGGCGGCGTCGCGCAGCGCCGCCGAAACCAGCGCAGTGTTGACCTGGATGTGGGGCATGGGGGTGTCCGCTTGATCATTGTCCGGCGCCAACCCTTAGCACCGAAGGTGGTCGGATTGCCTGCTCTGTCAGACGTTAGCAGCACCGGTTCCGCTCCTGCCCATTTTGGGTGCGTCGCACAACAAATAAGCGGCGCGCAAGTTTTCGATGCGGCCGGACACCGTCGTATCGGCCAGTGTATTTTCCTAAGCTTTTGTAGACGTTCGAGTTTTTACACCGGTCCAGCTTGGCATGAACTTTGAATAGTTCTTAGCGACGCCATTGTAGCCGTCACCATCAATCACCAGCCAGCACTGCCATCATGGGGGCCTCCTCCAGACGCGCCGCTGTGTCCTTTCGCCTTCCACGTCGAAGAGCGTGGCGACATGGGGGCGGGGATGGCGACGCCGGCGGGCAGCAGCCACGAAAGGACGACCGCGACGATGACGAAGTCAGAGACTCAGACGCCCAGCCGCAAATTGAGCCGCCGCCAGATTCTGAAGGCCGGCGCCGGGACCGTGGCCCTGCTTGCCGCCGCGAAACTGAATTTTCCCGCCGGCGCGTTTGCGCAGGGCGCTGGCCCCGAAGTGAAGGGCGCCAAGCTCGGCTTCATCGCACTCAGCGATGCCGGTCCACTGTTCGTCGCCAAGGACAAGGGTTTCTTCGCCAAGCATGGCGTGCCGGATACCGAAGTGCTGAAGCAGGCGTCGTGGGGCACGCTGCGCGACAACATGGTGCTCGGCTCCGAAGGCAACGGCATCGATGGCGCGCATATCCTGACGCCGATGCCCTATCTGATCTCCGCCGGCAAGGTGACGCAGAACAACGTCCCGACGCCGATGTACATCCTGGCGCGGCTCAATCTCGATGCGCAGTGCATCTCGATCGGCAAGGAATATGCCGACCTCAAGGTCGGGCTCGACGCCAGGCCGTTCAAGGCGGCACTCGACAAGAAGAAGGCCGAAGGCAAGTCGATCAAGGCGGCGATGACCTTCCCGGGCGGTACCCACGACCTGTGGATCCGCTACTGGCTCGCCGCCGGCGGCATCGATCCCGACAAGGACATCGAAACCATCGTGGTGCCGCCGCCGCAGATGGTCGCCAACATGAAGGTCGGCACCATGGATTGCTTCTGTGTCGGCGAGCCGTGGAACGGCCAGCTGGTGCATCAGCAGATCGGCTACACCGCGGTGAACACCGGCGAAATCTGGAACAAGCATCCGGAGAAGTCGCTCGGCATGCGCTCCGCCTGGGTCGATAAGAACCCGATTGCCGCGAAGGCCATCACCATGGCGGTGATGGAAGCGCAGCAGTGGGCCGACAAGATGGAGAACAAGGACGAACTCGCCGCCATCATGGCGAAGCGGCAGTGGATCAACTGCCCCGTCGAGGACATTCTCGATCGCGCCAAGGGCAAGTTCGATTACGGCACCGGCAAGGTGGTCGAGAACAGCCCGCACATCATGAAGTACTGGCAGGACCACGCCTCCTATCCGTTCAAGAGCCACGACCTGTGGTTCATGACCGAGGACATCCGCTGGGGCAAATACGATGCCGGCTTCGATTCCAAGGCGCTGATCGAGAAGGTCAACCGCGAGGATATCTGGCGCGATGCCGCCAAGTCGCTCGGCGTTGCCGCGGCCGATATCCCGGCCTCGACCTCGCGCGGCAAGGAAACGTTCTTCGACGGCAAGGTGTTCGATCCCGAGAATCCGTCGGCCTATCTGAAATCGCTCACCATCAAGCGTGTCGAGGTCTGAGACCTGCGGTCTGAGCCTCGCGCAAGAGACGATTTGATCACGGAGAAATTGCGATGAATGTGCAAGCCATCAAGACCGAACCCGCGACGGCGCTGGCGACTACGCCCGCGCCGGTCGTCGCATTTTCTCCGAAGCGTACTCCCGCCCTCGACAGGTACGGAAAGATGGCGAGGGAGGTCGCGGTCCGCGTTGTCCCGCCGCTGATCGTGTTCACGCTGCTGATGATCTTCTGGGAGTTGGTATGCCGGCGCGCAGGTTCGACCCTGCCGCCGCCATCCAAGGTCTTTCAGGACACCAAGGAACTGATCTACCATCCGTTCTTCGACAATGGCGGCACCGACAAGGGGCTGTTCTGGCATCTTTATGCCAGCCTCGTGCGGGTGGCCTATGGCTATCTGCTCGCCGCCGTCGCTGGCATCGCGCTCGGCACGCTGGTCGGACAGTCGGTGTGGGCGATGCGCGGGCTCGATCCAATCTTCCAGGTGCTGCGCACGATTCCGCCGCTGGCTTGGTTGCCGCTGGCGCTGGCCGCGTTTCGCGATGGCCAACCCTCGGCGATCTTCGTGATCTTCATCACCTCGATCTGGCCGATCATCATCAACACCGCGGTCGGCATCCGCAACATTCCGCAGGACTATCGCAACGTCGCGGCGGTGGTGCAGCTCAACCCGGTGGAGTTCTTCACCAAGGTGATGCTGCCGGCAGCCGCGCCCTACATTTTCACCGGTCTGCGCATCGGCATCGGCCTGTCGTGGCTGGCGATCATCGCGGCCGAGATGCTGATTGGCGGCGTCGGCATCGGCTTCTTCATCTGGGATGCCTGGAATTCTAGCCATATCAGCGAGATCATCCTGGCGCTGTTCTATGTCGGCATCGTCGGCTTCGTGCTCGACCGCATGATCGCCGGCCTCGGCAAGCTCGTCACCCACGGCACCTCGGTCAGCTAAGGAACATCCCATGAAGCCCTATCTGAAGCTCGATCACGTCGACAAGGTTTTCACCCGCGGCAACGTATCGTCCGAAGTGCTGAAGGACGTCAACCTTGCGCTGGCCAAGGGTGAATACGTCTCGATCATCGGCCACTCCGGCTGCGGCAAATCGACGATGCTCAACATCATCGCCGGCCTGACCACGGCCACGATGGGATGCGTCCTGCTGGAGGATCGCGAGGTCAATTCGCCGGGCCCGGATCGCGCCGTGGTGTTTCAGAACCACAGCCTGCTGCCCTGGCTGACCGTCTACCAGAACGTCCAGCTCGGCGTCGACAAGGTGTTCGCCAAGTCGAAGAGCAAGGCCGAACGCGCGGCCTGGATTCTTCACAACCTCAATCTCGTGCAGATGACCCACGCCAAGGACAAGCGACCCTCGGAAATCTCCGGCGGCATGAAGCAGCGCGTCGGCATTGCCCGCGCGCTGGCGATGGAGCCGAAGGTGCTGCTGCTCGACGAGCCGTTCGGCGCATTGGACGCCCTGACCCGCGCGCATCTGCAGGACTCGGTGATGGCGCTGCACCAGAAGCTCGGCAACACCATCGTCATGATCACCCACGACGTCGATGAGGCCGTGCTGCTGTCGGATCGTATTGTGATGATGACCAACGGCCCCAGCGCGACCATCGGCGAGGTGCTCGATGTGCCCCTCGCGCGACCGCGCAAACGCCTCGAGCTGGCCACCGACCCGACCTATCTGAAATGCCGCAAGCGGGTGCTGGAATTCCTTTACGAGCGTCATCGCTTCGTCGAGGCCGCGTAGCGTCTTAGGACTCTTGACATCCGGGGGTAAAACGCATGAATGCGGTTCTGAGTTCCAGGGCAGCTACTGATCATGAATCGTTCGACCGACCTGACGCGCGACGAAATCACCCGCGTGCAGACTTCGTTCGACCGGATGTGGCCGCGCTCCGCGGTGATGGTCGACCTGTTTTACGACCGGCTGTTCGAGATACTGCCCGCGACGCGACCGATGTTTCGCCGCGATATGGTTCAGCTCAAGCACAAGTTCATCGCGACCCTAGCTGTGATCGTCGGCAGCCTCGACAATTTGACGGGACTGTTGTCGGTGATCGGCAAGCTGGCGAAAGATCACGTGCACTACGGCGTGCTGGAATCGCATTACGAGCCGGTTGGCGAAGCGCTGTTCTGGAGTCTGGAGCAGGGGCTCGGCGAACACTGGACGCCGGATGTCGAGGACGCCTGGCAGAAGGTCTATGCGTTTCTGTCCGCGCGGATGATCGCCGCGGCCTATTCGTAATTTCACGTTCATTCCGTCGGCCCGCTGAACGATTGTTCGTGCGGCGCGACCTACAGGCTCACCTTCCCACGCAAGGAGAGTTGTCATGAACCCGTCACAAGTCGCTCTAGTGCAGGATAGTTTTGCGAAAGTGGTGCCGATCGCCGATCAGGCCGCGGTTCTGTTCTACGATCGTCTGTTCCAAATCGCGCCCGAGGTGAAGCCGATGTTTCACGGCGACATGGCCGAGCAGCGCCGCAAGCTGATGTCGGTGCTCGGCGTCGTCGTCACCGGGCTGTCGCGTCTGGAAACCGTGCTGCCCGCCGCCAGCGCGCTGGCAAAGAAGCACGTCACCTACGGCGTCAAGGACGAACACTATCCGATCGTCGGCGCCGCTTTGTTGTGGACGCTGGAAAAGGGGCTCGGCGAGGCCTGGAATCCCGAACTGGCCGAGGCCTGGACGACGGCCTATGGCACGCTGTCAGGCTACATGATCTCCGAGGCGCGCAGCGATGCGCAGGCCGCCGAATAAGGAATTGCTGTGAGCGAACCGCTGGTCATCATCGGCAATGGAATGGCGGCGGCGCGGCTGGTCGATGAACTCGCCAAATGCGCGCTCGGCCGCTACGCCATCGCCGTGATCGGCGACGAACCGCGGCTGGCCTATAACCGCGTGCTGCTGTCGTCGGTGCTTGCCGGCGAAGCGACGTCGGAGGAGATCGAACTGCGCTCCGCGTCCTGGTGGCGCGATCGCGGCGTGACGCTGAAATACGGGTCGATGGCCGCGGCCATCGACATGGAGGCCCGCGAGGTCGAGGTGGCCAACGGCAAGCGCGTGCCATTCTCCAAGCTGGTGATCGCGACGGGGTCGTCCGCGCTGCGGCTGCCGGTGCCGGGCGCCGATCTCGCGGGGGTACACACGTTTCGCGACAGTCGCGATGTCGATCTGCTGCTGGAGCTGGCGGCAAACAAGAAGCGCGTTGTCGTGGTCGGCGGCGGATTGCTCGGGTTGGAAGCGGCCTATGGCCTTGCCAAAGCCGGCTCCTCCGTAACGCTGATCCATTTGATGGATCGCCTGATGGAGCGACAGCTCGATGCGGCTGCAGCGGCACTGCTGAAGACGCTGGTGGAGCGCAAGGGCGTGACGGTGCTGCTCAATGCCAATACCGCGAATATCTATGGCGAGCACAGCGTCGAGGGCGTCGAGCTGAAGGGTGGCCGCAAGCTCGATGCCGATGCGGTGATCTTCGCCGCCGGCATTCGCCCGAATATCTCACTGGCCAGGGAGGCGGGCGTTGCCGTCAACCGCGGCATCGTGGTCGATGACCAGATGGCGACCGGCACCGAGAACATTTTCGCGCTCGGCGAATGCGCGGAACATCGCGGTACTTGCTATGGTCTGGTCGAGCCCGCTTACGAACAGGCCAAGGTGTTGGCAACGCATCTCGCCGGCCGCGCATCGGCCTATACGGGCAGCGTGCTCGCCACGAATTTGAAAGTGTCCGGCGTCAGCGTATTTTCCGCCGGTGATTTCATGGCGGCGGAGGGCAGCGAGACGCTGCTGCTCAACGATATCCGCCGCGGTATCTACAAGAAGCTGGTGATCGCCGCCGGGTGCCTCACCGGCGCGGTGCTGGTCGGCGATACCCAGGACGCGCTGTGGTACCTCGAACTGATCCGCAGCGGCGCGCCGGTGGACGGCATCCGAGCGGACATCATGTTCGGCCGCTCCCTCGCCGAGGCGGCGTAATGACCGCGATCGATCCCAAGCTGCGCACCACCAAAACCACGTGTCCGTATTGTGGCGTCGGCTGCGGCGTGCTGGCGACGCCGGATGGCAGCGGCGGCGCGGCGATTGCCGGCGATCCCGAACATCCCGCCAATCTCGGCCGGCTATGCTCCAAGGGCTCGGCGCTGGGCGAGACGCTGGGCCTTGGCGAGCGGCTGCTGCATCCGATGATCCGCGACGATGCCGGCGATATGCAGCAGGCGGCCTGGAGCACCGCGCTCGACCACGTCGCAGACCGCTTCGGGAAAATCATCCGCGAACACGGCCCGGATTCGGTGGCGTTCTATCTTTCAGGACAGTTGCTGACCGAGGATTATTACGTCGCCAACAAGCTGATGAAAGGCTTCATCGGTAGCGCCAACGTCGATACCAACTCGCGGCTGTGCATGGCGTCGTCGGTGGCCGGCCATAAACGGGCGTTCGGTGCCGACACCGTGCCGGGCTGCTACGAGGATCTGGACGAGGCGGACCTGTTGGTGCTGGTGGGCTCCAACGCGGCGTGGTGCCATCCGGTGTTGTACCAGCGCATGCTGGCGAACAAGCAGAAGCGCGGCGCCCGCATGGTCGTGATCGACCCGCGCCGCACCGACACGGTCGGTGAGGACGACCTGTTTCTCGGGCTGAAGCCGGGCACCGACACGGCGCTGTTCAGCGGGCTGCTGGCGCATCTCGCCGATCACGGTGCGCTGGACCAGGATTATATCGACGCGCACACCGCGGGTTTCGACGAGGCGCTGGCGCGGGCGAAGAGCATGGCCGGCAACGTCATGGCCACCGCTCTGGCGACGGGTCTGAACGAGGCCGACGTCGCGGCGTTCTTCCACCTGTTCCGCACCACGCCCCGCGTCGTCACGCTGTATTCGCAGGGGGTCAATCAGTCGGCGCAGGGCACCGACAAGGTCAACGCCATCCTCAATTGCCATCTGGCGACGGGGCGGATAGGCAAGGTCGGCGCGGGGCCGTTCTCGCTGACCGGGCAACCCAACGCGATGGGCGGTCGCGAGGTCGGCGGCCTCGCCAACCAGCTCGCCGCGCATATGGGATTCACCCCGCCGGAAATCGACCGCGTCCGCCGCTTCTGGAAGGCGCCACACATCGCCACCCATGAAGGCCTCAAGGCGGTACAGATGTTCGAGGCGATCGCGCGCGGCGAGATCAAGGCGCTGTGGGTGATCGGCACCAACCCCGTGGTTTCGTTGCCGGACGCCGACGCGGTGCGTGCAGCGATGGGCAAGCTCGAGCTGTTCGTGGTCTCGGAAAATGTAGCTTCGAACGACACCGTTAACGCCGGCGCCCACGTATTGCTGCCGGCGCAGGCCTGGGGCGAGAAGTCCGGCACGGTGACGAATTCGGAGCGCCGGGTATCGCGGCAACGTTCGTTCCTGAAGCCGGCCGGTGAAGCCATGCCGGACTGGTGGATACTCAGCGAGATCGCCAAGCGGCTCGGATTCGGCGCGGGCTTTGCCTATACGAGCGCCGCGGATATCTTTCGCGAGCACGCCAGCCTGTCGGCTTTCGAGAACAATGGCAGCCGCGATTTCGACATCGGCGGACTCATGAAAGTCTCCGACGACGGCTTCGATACCATGGCGCCAGTGCTGTGGCCGATCCGCGACGGCACCACGCAGCCGCAGGCGCGCTTCTTCGCCAAGGGCGGCTTCTACGCCAAGGACCGCCGCGCCCGCTTCATCGCGGTGGAGACGCCGGCGCTGCGCAGCGATATCTCGGTGGCGCGACCGCTACGGCTGAACACCGGGCGGGTGCGCGACCAGTGGCACACCATGACCCGCACCGGTCTCAGCCCGCGGCTCGGCCAGCATCTGCCGGAGCCCTTTGTCGAGGTTCATCCCGACGATGCCGCACGGACCGGCGTCATCGACGGGGGCCATGCGAAGCTCACCACCGACTACGGCCATTGCATTCTCAAAGTCGTGGTGAGCGAGCGGCAGCAGCGCGGCATGCTGTTCGCGCCGATCCACTGGAATAACGAGACGGCCTCCTTTGCACGAGTCGGCGCGCTGGTGGCGCCGTTCGTCGACCCGTTCTCGGGCCAGCCCGAGAACAAGGCGACGCCGGTCTCGATCGCGCCGCACCTCTATGCGCAGCGCGGCTTTGTGCTGTCGCGCACCCCGCTGGCGTTGCCCGACAAGGCGTTGTGGACCCGCGTCGCCGTCACCGGCGGCGTCGGCTATCTCATCGCGGGCAACGCCGAACGCGCGGACTTCAGATCCTGGCTGCAACCGTTGCTCGGCGACGACGTCGCGGAATTCGAGGATGCCGCGCGTGGCGTGTTTCGCGCAGCATCTTTTGTCGATGACCGGATCGAGACCTGCCTGTTCATCGGCCCGGCGCAGGACAGTTTTGACTGGGAGGCGGTCAAGGCATTGTTTGCCGAGGGCACGTTGAGCGACGAGCAGCGCCGACTGCTGCTGTCCGGCAAATCTGCCGACGGCCAGGCCAGCGCCGGCCCGATCGTGTGCGCCTGCTTCGGCGTCGGCCGCACCACCATCTGCGACGCGATTGCCGCCGGGGCAGGAAGCGTCGCGGAGATCGGCGCACAGCTCAAGGCTGGCACCAATTGCGGCTCGTGCATTCCGGAATTGAAGCGGTTGATCGCGGGGGCGGAAGTGGTGGCGCCGGAGGAGCAGAAGAAGCTGGCGGTGGCTAATTAGTCTCCGACCTCACAGCCGTCATTGCGAGGAGCGAAGCGACGCGGCAATCCAGTAGGCCGCAAGCGAAGAGAGAACTGGATTGCTTCGTCGCAAGGGCTCCTCGCAATGACGGGGCCGGATCTATTTCACCGCGCCGGCCGTCAGCCCGGCCACGATCTGCCGCTGCGCGAACACCGTCAGCAGCAGCACCGGAAAGGTGACGATCAAGGCTGCCGCCGCGAGCGGCCCCCAACTGAGCTGGTCGAAGGAAATCATGTTGTAGACCGCGACCGGAAGCGTTCGTGTTTCCCGTCCGGCCAGCACGATGCCGAACACAAAGTTATTCCACGAGAAAATCACCGACAGGATGAAAGCGACGGCGATGCCGGGGCGCGCGATCGGCAAGGCGACATGACGGAACACTTGCCAGCGGGTGGCGCCGTCGATCACCGCCGATTCCTCCAGCTCCATCGGCGTCGTCTCGAAATAGCCGATCATGATCCAGATCACGATCGGCACGGTCACCACGAGGTGGATGAGGATCTGCGGCCACAGCGTGCCAAGCAGGCCGAGCCATTGAAACAGCAGGAACAGCGGAATCAGATAGGACAGCCCCGGCGTGATGCGGGCAATCAGGATCACCACCGCGGCCTTACGGGCGCGCATGCGGGCGAGGCCATAGCCGGCCGGTACGCCGACCAGCAGCGCAAACAGGGTCGCGGAGCCCGTGACGATCAGGGTGTTGAAGAAATAGGTCATGAACCGCTTCGACTCGATGACAGCGGCGTAGTTGCCCCAGTTGAAGCGAGTCGGGATGAACACCGGCGGATAAGAGGCGTTGTCGATCTCGAACTTGATCGACAGCGAGAACATCCAGAGGAAGAACAGCACCGCCGGCGACACGATGACGAGGATCGCGAAGGTCAGGCCGATCCTGTGGAGAAGGGTCCGCATCAGGCGCTGCCTCCGGCATCGTTCCAGTGGGTTCGCTGGCGCAGGTGCAGCAGGGCGCCGGCCAGAGCTATGATCAGCGCGAAGAACACCACCACGATCGCCGAGGCGTAGCCGACGTCGTAATAGACGAAGGCGACGCTATAGAGATACAGGTTGATGGTTTCCGAGGCGCTGCCGGGGCCGCCTTGCGTGATCGCGAAGATGATGTCGAAGCTCTTGACCGCGTCGATCATGCGGATCATCGCCGCGATGAACAGGAACGGCATGATCATCGGCAGCGAAATATAGCGGAAGGTCTGCCACGGCGTCGCGCCATCGATCTGCGCGCTTTCATAGGGCTCGGATGGAATCGCGGTCAGGCCGCCCAGCACGATGAGCATGACCAGCGGCGTCCATTGCCATGTTTCCACCAGCACCAGCGAAGGGATCGCCGTGGCCGGGTGGAAAACCCATAGCGAGGGCGGTAGCCCGACCATCGACAGCAGGTAGTTGAGAATGCCGAGCTGCGGATGGAACATCATCGTCCACACCAGCGCAATGGCGACCGGGGTGGCCATCATCGGCAGGATGAACAGACCGCGGAAAAAGCCGCGCAGCGGAAATTTTGTATTGAAGATCACCGCGGCCAGCGTGCCGAGGATCAGCGGCAGGGCGACCGACAGCGCTGTATAGACGAGGGTATGCCAGACTGACTCGACGAAGCGCGCATCGGTCGGCAGCCGGAGGTAATTGGCGAGGCCGACGAAGGTCGGCGGAGAGCCGACCTTCCATTCATGCAGGCTCATCCAGATCGTGTAAGCCCAGGGAAAAATGATGACAGCCAGGACGACGACCATCGCCGGGACAATAAACGGCCAATAGGAAATCGGCCGCCACTCTTTTTTCTTGGCGGCCTCCTTTTCGACCGCGCTCGTTCGCCCTGCTGTCAGTTCGCTCACGTTTTTTCACTGCGCTCCAGGATCGGCCGGAACTGCTCGTGAGCCTTCTTCAACTCCGTCGCCGGATCCGCCCCCGACAGGGTAGCGGTGACGGCGGCGCCGACCAGGTCGCGGAATTCGGCGACGGGCACGATGACCGGGAGGCCGAGCTTGCTGATCTTGGCCGAGGCGATCACCGAATCCAGCCACTCCTGGTTCTTGACCCCCTTACGCACGGTCTCGTCGTTGAGGATCGAGTTACGGAACGGCACGCCGCCGCCGCCTTGCAGCAGCCGGGCGCCCATGGTCTTGGACACCGCCCATTGGCAATAGAGATAGGCGGCTTCCTTCTTTGTGCTGGTCTTCGCGATACCAATGCCGTCGCCATAGGCGGCGGAGTACTGGCCCTTGGGGCCAGCGGGAACGACGGTGTAGCCGATCTTGCCGACAACGCGCGAGGCGTTGGGATCTTCGATAGGCGGCGCCCAGCCGACGCCGTCAATCCACATCGCGGCGCGGCCTTGCGTCAGCGTGGCCATCGATTCCATCCAGTTGAAGCCGGCGACGCCGGGGGGCGCGGTCTTGGTCAGCAGCCGCTGGTACATCTTGGTGGCTTCGATCGCCTCGGGCCCGTCGGTCTGGATGTTGCCCTTGGCGTCGAGGAATTCACCGCCGTAGTTGAGGAAGAAATTGGTCCACAGCGTCATATTGGCGTTGCGCAGGCCGCGTCCGGTGAAACCATAGATGCCGTTGGCGGGATCGTTGAGCTTCTCGGCAGCAGCGGCCATTTCGTCGAAGGTCTTGGGCACGGCGATGCCCTTTTTGGCGAACATTTCCTTGTTGTAGTACAGGATGAAATAGTCCACCGACCACGGCAGTGAATGCATCTCGCCTTTTTCGTTCTGGGCGAATTGCAGGCCGCCGGCGGAGAAATCATCCACCCGCAGGTCCGGCGCGGTGAGGTTCGGATCCTTCATGAACCCGGTGAGATCGGCGAGCCAGCCGGCTTTTTCGAACTGCCGCTTCTGCACGTGGTAGCTGACATGGACGACGTCGAAGCTGGGCTTGCCGGAAGTCAGTTCGATGACCGCCTTCTGGCGCTGCTGTTGCTCCGGGATCACCTCGGATTCGACCTTGATGCCGGTGAGGTCGGTGAATTCGGATGCATATTTTTGCAGCAGGTCGCCGCGCGGTCCCTTGATCAGGTTGGCCTCGATCGTGGTGCCAGCATATTTCTTCCAGGCGGGGTCGGCGAAAGCGGGAAATCCGGTGAGACCAAGCGCGCTGGTGGCGAGCGCGCCCTGCAATACAGCACGCCGCGTCGGGCCGTTGAAAGCCATGTGTCATCCTCCCTGAACCGCCGTAACCGGCGGCGATGTCTGGTCGCTCCCCGTTGATCGGGAATGCGCCGCAGGGAGTCATAGCACGATGCGGTGGGGGGACAAGGCGGACAAAGGGTGGAGAAGTGGCCGCTCACGGGTCGTCCCCGCGAAGGCCGGGACCCATACGCCGTGCAGGCGTGTGGCGATGTGGCGGACGGCCTTCTTCCAAATCGCGGTGACGGAGGCTGTGGGTCCCCGCCTTCGCGGGGACGACAAATCACTACGACTTGCGGTGGCTCGCATTTACCGCAATCGCCGCAGCCGCGGTACGGTTCTCGACGCCGAGCTTGGCGTAGATCTGCTCGAGGTGCTTGTCGACGGTGCGCGGACTCAATCCCAGGATTTGCGCGATGTCGCGGTTGCTCTTGCCCTTGCTGAGCCACGACAGCACTTCGCCCTCGCGTCCGGTGAGGCCGAGGTCCTTGCTGAATTCCGACGGCAGATAGGCGGCAGCATCCTTGGCGAGGCGAAGCAGGAATTCGTCCGCGCCGACTTTCCCCATATATTGCAACCGCAACAACTCGTTGTCCGGAAAGCCCGCGGAGGGCGACGTCTTGGCGCCGGCCTTGGCTTTCTGCATCTGCTCCAGCCATTGCAGCATCCCCGGCGGCAGCAGAACCTCGTCGTCGGCCGTGGCGATGAGATTGGCGGCGAGCAGTTTCTGGGCCTGCGGCGTCGCCCACAGAATGGCACCCTGCGAGTTGACGGCGAGCAGGAAGCGGCCGGAGACGTCGAGCGCGGTGCGTGCGCTCTGTGTCAGCCGGGCATTGGCGAGGTGGACGCGGATTCGCGCGATCATCTCCTCGATCACGATCGGTTTGGTGACGTAATCGACACCGCCGGCCTCCAACCCGCGGACGATATGCTCGGTTTCGGCCAGCCCGGTCATGAAGATCACCGGCACGTCGGCGAGGCCCGCGTCGCGCTTGAGGCGGCGGCAGGTTTCGAAGCCATCGATGCCCGGCATCATGGCGTCGAGCAGAATGATGTCCGGGGTGATCTGTTCGACGATTCGTATCGCCGCGGCGCCGTCCATTGCCACCATCACCGTCATCCCGGCGCCGTCCAGCGCGTCGGTAAGCAGCCGCAGCGTTTCCGGGGAGTCGTCCACCACAAGGGCGATGTCGCGTTTTTTGGGATCAGTGATCATAGCTGTACAACGTCTTGAGCGTGGCCATGTACTGGTCGAGATCGAAGCGGTCGATCAACGAGCGCATCTGCGCCACGAAGGCGGCGTGTTCGGGATAGTCGCTGCCGATCTCGTCGAGTTTGATCTGGATGGCGCGGATATGGCCCATCTGGCCGAGACTGATGAGATCCTCGACATGCTCGACCGGCGGACGCAAGCCGTTCGGGGTCCATTGCGGCGGGGCGATCTCGTCGCGCTCGTATTGCCATTCGATCTTCAGGAGTTGTCCGATCAGTTCAAGCAGGCGGGGAATGTCGATCGGCTTCATCAGGTAGCCGTCATGGAACGGCTGCGCCAGCGGCGTGCCGTGGGCTTCCAGCGCGCTCGCCGAGACCATCAGGATGCGCGCCTGGTGGTGGCCGGTGGCGCGCAGGGTTTCCGCCACCGTCCAGCCGTCCATGCCGGCCATGGAGATATCGAGCAGGAACAGGTCGGGCTGGCAGTGCTGGGCCAGGCTCAGGCAGGCGGCGCCGTCCGGTGCGCTGAGCAGGATGAAGCCGAGCGGCGTCAGCACCTCGCGCAAGAGGTCGCGCTGGGTTGGGTCGTCGTCGGTGACCAGGATGGTTTTCCGCGCGCCGTGGTAACCGAAGATCGGCGCATCGATCGGCGCAATCCGGGTCGGGTTGGTGACTTCCGAGAGCAGCATCTTGACGCGGAAGGTGCTGCCGGTGCCGACCGTGCTGACAACCCGGATGTCGCCGCCCATCACGCCCGCCAGCAGCTTGCTGATCGTCAGGCCGAGGCCGGTACCGGTGTGCGGCTGCGACACCCCGAGCGCGCCGCGCTCGAACGGCGCGAAGATGCGCTCCAGGTCGTCGGCGCGGATGCCGGGGCCGGTGTCGATCACCTCGAATTCCGCCACCGGGCTGCGATAGTGGATCACGAACTGCACGCTGCCGGTCTGCGTGAACTTGATGGCGTTGGACAGCAGGTTGATCAGGATCTGGCGCAGCCGTTTTTCGTCCGCATAGACCACTACCGGCAGCACGTTGGGTCGCCGAAACACAAAGTCGATACCCTTTGCCGCGGCCTGCAGCCGGAACATGCCGACCAGCTGGTCCAGAAAGTCGGTCAGGCGGACCTCGTCGCGCGACAGGTAGAGCCGGCCGGCCTCGATCTTCGATATATCGAGGATGCCGTCGATCAGGCCGGACAGGTGGTCGGCGCTGCGGCGAACGACGCGGACCTGGTCGCGCGGCTTGGCCTGCAGGGTGGCGTCCTGTTCGAGCAACTGCGCGTAGCCGCTGATGGCGTTGAGGGGCGAGCGCAGTTCGTGGCTGAGGCCGACCACGTAGCGGCTCTTGGCGAGATTGGCGGACTCCGCGACTTCCTTGGCGCGCTGCAACTCGGCGTCGGTGCGCTGATGGGCGTTGATTTCCTGCATCAGCAGCGTGGTCTGGCGTCTGGTTTCGGCCTCGGCGGCGCGGCGGCTTTGCTTGGCCAGTACGAACAGCCAGGCGACGACACCGATAATGATCGACAGCGCGAAGAACACTTTCCACAGCACGTCGGAGAGCTGCACCTCGTCGGGGGGCACGGCGGCCGACGTCTGCAGATAGATCAGCGCCAGCGTCAAGCCGACCAGCCCGGCCGACATCGCGAATACGCCGAGGTAATGCCCGACCTGCGAATTGATCCGGGCATAGATCGGCGCCGGCAGTAGTTTGCCGAAGGTGGCCGAGATCTGTTCCTGGATCCGCGCATGCGGCTTGCAGAGATCATGGCAGCGCGCGTCCAGCGAGCAGCACAGCGAGCAGATCGGTCCGGCATAGGCCGGGCAGTGCGCCATGTCCTCGGGCTCGAAGGAATGTTCACAGATGCAGCAGGCAATCACCGGCAGGTTCTGCCAGGCCCGCTTGGGCTTTCGCGCGATGTAGTATTTTCCATCTGTCGCCCATGCGATCAAAGGCGCGGTGACCAGCGCCGCAACCAGCGCCACGAAAGGCGACAGCGCCTTCGCCACCGGCCCGAACAATCCGTAGAATGCGCTGACCGATAGCAAGGTGGCCACCAGCATGGCGCCGACGCCGACCGGGTTGATGTCATAGAGATGCGCGCGCTTGAACTCCATCTGCTGCGGACGGAGGCCGAGCGGCTTGTTGATGACGAGATCGGCCACCAATGCGCCCACCCAGGCGATCGCGACGTTGGAATATAGCGCGAGCGTCTGCTCCAGCGCCTTGTAGACGCCGATCTCCATCAGCAGCAGCGCCACCAGCACGTTGAACACCAGCCACACCACGCGGCCGGGATGGCTGTGGGTCAGGCGTGAAAAGAAGTTCGACCACGCGATCGACCCGGCATAAGCGTTGGTGACGTTGATCTTGAGCTGCGACAGGATCACGAAGGTGCCGGTCAGCGCCAGCGCCAGATCCGGATGCGACAGCACATAGCGGAACGCCTCAAGGTACATGTGCGCCGGCTCCGCGGCATGTTCGGCCGAGATGCCGTGGGTCAGTGCGAAATAGGCAAGGAAAGAGCCGGCCAGCAGTTTCAGTGCGCCGACCACGATCCAGCCCGGGCCCGCGCATAACAGGGCCACCCACCAGGAGAGCTTCGACTCCCGGCGGTCGCGCGGCAGGAAGCGCAGGAAGTCGACCTGTTCGCCGATCTGCGCCACCAGCGAGAACATGACGGAAGCGGCCGTGCCGAACAGCAGCAGGTCGAGGCCCCCGGCGGGATCGCCGTGCTGACCCGGAAACTTCGTCCATTCAACAAAAGAATCGTGGCTCGCATAGGCGATAGCCACGAAGGGCAGCAGGTTGAGCACCAGCCAGATCGGCTGCGTCCAGAGCTGGAAGCGACTGATCATGGTGATGCCGTAGATCACCAGCGGGATGATCACCACGGCGGAGATCAGGTACCCGACCGGGCGCGGAATGTCGAAACACATCTCCAGCGCGGAGGCCATGATGACCGCTTCGATGGCGAAGAAGATGAACGTAAAGGAGGCGTAAATCAGCGAGGTGATGGTCGAGCCGATATAGCCGAAGCCGGCGCCCCGGGTCAGCAGGTCGATGTCGATGCCGCATTTAGCGGCATAGTAGGCGATCGGCAGGCCGCAGCAGAAGATGATGATGCTGACCACCAAAATCGCGGCGGCGGCGTTGGTGACGCCGTAATTGATGGTGATGGTACCGCCGATGGCTTCGAGCGCTAGGAACGAGATCGCACCCAGCGCGGTATTGGCGACCCGCGCCGACGACCAGCGCCGTGCGCTTTTCGCCGTAAAACGCAGCGCATAATCTTCCAGCGTCTGGTTGGCGACCCATTGATTGTACTGGCGCCGGACACGGTCGATACGCTGTCGCCCTGCCACTCGTCCGCTCCTGACCCACCGCATTACGCATGTCGCGCAAGGCTGAAAACCTACGTCGCCATTTTGCGGTGCAGTATACGCGATCTCGCGTATCTGTGCACCGCACAACTTCAGCAATTCTTGCCTCACCAATAGGCGTCCGAGAAACCAGTGGGGTAAACATGTCAGACGAGAAGAAGCCGGGTCTACACTCGCCATTGCGGCGAAAACTGCTGATGGGGATGGCCGCGTTGCCCGCCCTGACGATGCTGCCGCGCTCATCATTTGCGCAGGCACCGGCCACGTCGGCCATCAACACCACGGGGCTCGCGGTCACCGACACCGAGGTCACCGTCGGCATCCTGCATTCCGCCACGGGCACCATGGCGATCTCGGAAACCGGCTCGATCCAGGCGGAAAAGCTCGCCATCGAGCAGATCAACGCCATGGGCGGCGTGCTCGGGCGCAAGATCAAGGTGATCCAGGAAGACGGCGCCTCGGACTGGCCGACCTTTGCCGAAAAGGCCAAGAAGCTGCTAGTCAACGACAAGGTGGCCGCCATCATGGGCTGCTGGACCTCGGCCTCGCGCAAGGCGGTGCTGCCGGTGATGGAGCAGTATAACGGCATGCTCTATTACCCGACCTTCTACGAAGGCCTCGAGCAGTCCAAGAACGTCATCTACACCGGCCAGGAAGCGACCCAGCAGATCCTCGCCGGCATCGACTGGATCACCAAGGAGAAGGGCGCCAAGTCGTTCTACTTCATCGGTTCCGATTACATCTGGCCGCGCACCTCGAACAAGATCGCGCGCAAGCACATTGAGAACATGCTGAAGCTGAAGGTCGTGGGCGAAGAGTATTTCCCGCTCGGTCACACCCAGTTCAACTCGGTGATCAACAAGCTGAAGCTGACCAAGCCCGACGTGATTTTCACAGACGTGGTCGGCGGCTCCAACGTCGCCTTCTACAAGCAGCTCAAGGCAGCCGGCATCGACCTGTCGAAGCAGACGCTGCTGACCATCTCGGTCACCGAGGACGAGATCGACGGTATCGGCGGCGAGAACATTGCCGGTGCCTATGCCTGCATGAAGTACTTCCAGTCGCTGAAGAACGAGAACAACGCCAAGTTCGTCGCTGACTTCCAGAAAATGTGGGGCGCCAGGACGGTGATCGGCGACGTGTCGCAGGCCGCCTATCTCGGGCCGTGGCTGTGGAAAGCGACCGTCGAGAAAGCCGGCTCCTTCGACATCGACAAGGTCGCGGCGGCGTCGCCCGGCATCGAGTTCAAGGGCGCGCCGGAAGGCTACGTCCGGATCCACGAGAACCATCACCTGTGGTCCAAGACCCGCGTCGGAAAGGCCCGTCTCGATGGCCAGTTCGACGTGGTCTACGAGACCGCCGACCTGGTGCAGCCGGATCCGTTCCCCAAGGGCTACCAGTAAGCTTCATCAAATCCCTGACGCGGACGACCTATCCGCGAAATCCCACCCCGCGTCGTTCGCGACGCGGGCCCTTTCCCCGACGGAGGACGAACGATGTTCGGCGAATATTCCATTGGCGATCTCGGCGCCATTTTCGCGATGCAGGGCTTTGCCGGACTGATCCTGTTCTCGGTCTATGTACTGATGGCGCTGGGGCTGGCGATCATCTTCGGCCAGATGGGCGTCATCAACATGGCGCACGGCGAATTCATGATCCTTGGCGCCTACGTCACCTGGCTGACGTCGAGCTATTTCCAGACCCATCTGCCATCGTTGTTCTCCGGCTACTTCTTCGTCGCCATGATCTTGGCCTTCATCGCCTCCGGGGCGCTGGGGATGCTGGTGGAATGGGCGTTGATCCGGCATCTTTACAAGCGCCCGCTCGACACGCTGCTCGCCACTTGGGGCCTCAGCCTGATCCTGCAGCAAACCTATCGCTCGGTGTTCGGCGCGCGTGAAGTCGGCGTCGAACTGCCGCAGTGGATGATGGGGTCGCAGCAGATCACCGATAGCATCGAAGTGCCGATCAACGGCATTTTCGTGATGTGCCTGACGCTGCTGATCACCATGGCGGTCGCCTACATCATGTACAAGTCGCGCTGGGGCCGCCAGGTTCGCGCCGTCGTGCAGAACCGCGTGATGGCCGGCGCCGTCGGCATCAATACCGAGCGCGTCGATTGCTACACCTTCGGCCTCGGCTGCGGCATTGCGGGCATCGCCGGCAGCGCGTTCACCATGATCGGCTCCACCAGCCCGACCTCCGGCCAGCTCTACATCGTCGATACCTTCCTGGTCGTGGTGTTCGGTGGTGCGGCAAGTCTGGTGGGAACGATCGCCTCGGCGTTCACCATCTCGCAGGCGCAGTCGACCATGGAATTCTTCATGTCGGGGTCGATGGCCAAGGTTCTCACGCTGCTCGCCATTGTCGGCATTCTGATGCTGCGTCCGCAGGGCCTGTTCGCCCTCAAGGTTCGCAAATAATAAAGGGCTGAAGCCGATGTCCGACAATGCACGCCTCGTCAACCGGCCCGAACTGCTCGGCATCCTGGCGCTCGCCGTTCTGCTGGTGGTGATCCTGCCGCTCAGCCTCGATGTATTCCGGCTCAATCTGGTCGCCAAATATCTGACCTACGCCTTTGTGGCGGTCGGTCTGGTGATCTGCTGGGGCTATGGCGGCATTCTCAGCCTCGGGCAGGGCGTGTTCTTCGGCCTCGGCGGCTACTGCATGGCGATGTTCCTCAAGCTGGAAGCATCCAGCCCGGAGAACACCAAGATCCAGTCGACGCCTGGCATCCCGGATTTCATGGACTGGAATCAGATCACCTCGCTGCCGTTCTTCTGGAAGCCGTTTCACAGTCTGACCTTCACGGTCATTGCGATCATTGCAGTGCCCGCGTTCTTCGCCTTCGTCATTGGTGCGGCGATGTTCAAGCGCCGCGTCGGGGGCACGTACTTTGCCATCATCACCCAGGCGGTGGCGGCGATCCTCACCATCCTGATCGTCGGCCAGCAGGGCTATACCGGCGGCATCAACGGCATGACCGACCTGCGCACCCTGAACGGCTGGGATATCCGCCCGGACCACGCCAAGATCGTGCTGTACTTCTTCGAGGTGGCCTGCCTGTTCGGCTGCATCTTCATCGCCCAGTTCATCCGCCGCTCCAAGCTCGGCCGCATCCTGGTGGCGATGCGCGACAAGGAGGATCGCGTGCGGTTCTCCGGCTACAGCGTCGCCAATTTCAAGATCTTCGCGTTCTGCGTGGCCGCGATCTTCGCGGCGATCGGCGGCGCCATGTTCGCGCTGCAGGTCGGGTTCATGTCGCCGTCCTTCGTCGGAATCGTCCCGTCCATCGAGATGGTGATCTACACGGCGGTTGGCGGCCGTTTGTCAATCCTCGGCGCGGTGTACGGAACGCTGCTGGTCAACTTCGCCAAGACCAGCTTCTCGGAATCCTTCCCCGAACTCTGGCTGTTCGGCCTCGGCGGCCTGTTCATCGCGGTGGTGCTGGCGTTCCCGAACGGCCTCGCCGGAATCTGGAGCGACTACGTGCAGCCGCAGGTCGATAAGTTACTGCGCAAGAAATCCCCGAAGAACGGCTGGACCGACGCGTCGGTCGCCGACGGCGCCCCGGCAGAGTGAGGACACCAACATGCTGATCGGTCACCAGCCCAAGGATTTTCTGCTCGCGGTCGAAGGACTGACGGTGTCGTTCGATGGTTTCAAGGCCGTCAACGACCTGTCGTTCTACGTCGAGGAAAACGAGATCCGCGTCATCATCGGCCCAAACGGCGCCGGCAAGACCACCGTGCTCGACCTGATCTGCGGCAAGACCAAGGCGACCTCGGGCGCGATCCATTTTCGTGACAAGGACCTCACGAAGATGAAGGAGAACCAGATCGTGCAGGCCGGGGTCGGCCGCAAATTCCAGACGCCGTCGATCTATGACGATCTCACCGTGTTCGAGAACCTCGAGATCTCGTTCCCGCGCGGGCGCAGCGTGTTCGGCGCGCTGACGTTCAAGCGCGACGCCATCGTGCGCGACCGCGTCGAGGAAGTCGCCGAGATGATCTTCCTGAAGGACCGCCTCAACATGTCCGCGGAATTGCTCAGTCACGGCCAAAAGCAGTGGCTGGAGATCGGCATGCTGCTGATCCAGGACCCGGACCTGTTGATGCTCGACGAACCGGTCGCCGGCATGAGCGTCAGCGAGCGCATCAAGACGGCGGAACTGCTCAACACCATCATCAAGAACCGCTCGGTGCTGGTGATCGAGCACGACATGAAATTCGTCGAGGATATCGCCCACAAGGTCACGGTGCTGCACCAGGGGCAGATCCTGTCGGAAGGCTCGATGGAGAAGGTCAAGAACGACCCCAAGGTCATCGAAGTGTATCTGGGGCATTGAGATCGAATGAAACGGGCACCGGACCATCAGCCGTCATTGCGAGCGAAGCGAAGCAATCCAGAAGCCGCACACAAGAACTGGATTGCTTCGTCGCAAGGGCTCTTCGCAATGACGACAGAGAGGAAATAACCATGCTTGCCATTAACGACCTGCACGTCGCCTACGGCCAGAGCGAGGTGCTGCACGGGCTCAACATCACGGTGCAGCCCAACGAGATCGTGGCGATCATGGGCCGCAACGGCATGGGCAAGACCACGCTGATGAAATCGCTGATGGGCATCGTGCCGACCAAGAGCGGATCGGTCACGATGCAAGGCACCGAGATCAACGCGCTGAAGAGCTATGAGCGCGTTGCCAAGGGACTGGCTTACGTGCCGCAGGGCCGCATGATCTTCTCGCATATGACGGTGAAGGAAAATATCGAAACCGGCCTGGTGGTTTCCGGCGAGAAGAACGTGCCAGGCGATCTCTACGAGCTGTTCCCGGTGCTGCTGGAAATGAAGGACCGCCGCGGCGGCAACCTGTCCGGCGGCCAGCAGCAGCAGCTCGCCATTGCGCGGGCCCTCGCCACCAAGCCGAAAGTGCTGCTGCTCGACGAGCCCACCGAGGGCATCCAGCCCTCGATCATCAAGGAGATGGCGCGCACGCTGAAGCGGATCCGCGACACCAAGGGGCTATCGATCATCGTCTCCGAACAGGTGCTGAGCTTCGCGCTCGACGTCGCCGATCGCGTGCTGGTGATCGAGAACGGCGAGATCGTGCGCGACGAGATGCGCGACGGCATCGATGCCGGACAGATCGCAAAATACCTGTCGGTCTAGATTTTTCACCACCAAGACGAGTAACCAGGGGAGCATTGAATGGCGGATACACTGATCAAGGTCGATCTCACGCAGTCGGCCTACGACAACGACATGATTCACAACCGGTGGCATTCCGACATTCCCATGGTGGCCTGGGTCAATCCCGGCGACGATTTCATCGTCGAGACCTATGACTGGACCGGCGGCTTCATCAAGAACAACGATTCCGCCGACGACGTGCGCGACATCGATCTGTCCATCGTGCACTTTCTGTCCGGCCCGATCGGCGTCAAGGGCGCCGAGCCCGGCGATCTTCTCGTCGTCGATCTGCTCGACGTCGGCCCGATGAAGGATTCGCAGTGGGGCTTCAACGGTTTCTTTTCCAAGCAGAACGGCGGCGGCTTTCTCACCGACCACTTCCCGCTGGCGCAGAAGTCGATCTGGGACTTCAAGGGTATGTACACGTCGTCGCGGCATATCCCGGGCGTCAATTTCGCCGGACTGATCCATCCCGGTCTGATCGGCTGTCTGCCCGATCCGAAGCTGCTGGCGACATGGAACGAGCGTGAGCAGGCGCTGATCGACACCAATCCGACCCGCGTGCCGGGCCTGGCCAACCCGCCGTTCGGTCCCACCGCTCATATGGGTCGGCTCAAGGGCGAAGCCCGCGACAAGGCCGCGTCTGAGGGCGCGCGGACCGTGCCGCCGCGCGAGCATGGCGGCAACTGCGACATCAAGGACCTGTCGCGCGGCTCGAAAGTGTACTTCCCGGTCTATGTGCCGGGCGGCGGGCTCTCGATGGGCGACCTGCATTTCAGCCAGGGCGACGGCGAGATCACGTTCTGCGGCGCCATCGAGATGGCCGGCTGGCTACACATCAAGGTCGATGTCATCAAGGACGGCGTTGCCAAATACGGCATCAAAAACCCGGTGTTCAAGCCGTCGCCGATGACGCCGAATTACAACGACTACCTGATCTTCGAGGGCATCTCGGTCGATGAGGAAGGCAAGCAGCATTATCTCGACGTCCACATCGCCTATCGCCAGGCCTGTTTGAACGCCATCGAATACCTCAAGAAGTTCGGCTATTCCGGCGCCCAGGCCTATTCGATCCTCGGGACCGCGCCGGTGCAGGGCCACATCTCCGGAGTTGTCGATGTGCCCAACGCCTGCGCGACGCTGTGGCTGCCGACGCAGATCTTCGACTTCGACATCAATCCATCGTCGGCCGGCCCGATCAAGCATATCGACGGTTCGATCCAGATGCCGCTGTCGCCCGACAAGTGACACCTTGGGCTGCGGGATGAATGAGTCACCGTCCCGCAGCCTCTTTTTATTCACCGCACCATCCCCGTCATTGCGAGGAGCGAAGCGACGCGGCAATCCAGAGTCCACAAGCGAAAGAAGAACTGGATTGCTTCGTCGCAAGGGCTCCTCGCAATGACGGGGAGAGGTCGCAGTTACAACAACGGATACTCACATGCCGGTCTATGAATATCTCTGCAACGATTGCGGCCCGTTCACCGACATGCGGCCGATGGCCGAATGTGACGAACCGCGGGATTGCCCGACATGCGACGTCGAGGCGCCACGTGTCATTCTCACC
>NZ_JAQGJD010000087.1 GCF_028290785.1 Tardiphaga sp.
CAGGACAGGTCTACAGCCTCGCCGAGATCGCGGCGATCTCCGCCACCTGCCGCGAACTTGGCCTCAGCCTGCACATGGACGGCTCGCGCTTCGCCAATGCCTGCGCCAGCCTCGGCTGCAGCCCGGCGGACACCACCTGGCGCGCCGGCGTCGATGTGCTGTGTTTCGGCGGCACCAAGAACGGCATGGCGGTCGGCGAAGCTATCATCTTCTTCAATCGCGATCTTGCGGAAGACTTCGACTATCGCTGCAAGCAGGCCGGCCAGCTCGCATCAAAGATGCGCTTTCTGTCGGCGCCCTGGGTGCGGATGCTGGAGAGCGGCGCCTGGCTGCGCAATGCCACCCACGCCAATGGCTGCGCGAAGCTGCTGGCCGATCAGGTCGCCGAGCTGCCCGGCGTCGAGTTGATGTTTCCAACGCAAGCCAATGCGGTGTTCCTGAAAATGCCGACAGCGGCCATGGACGCGCTGCGACAGCGCGGCTGGCAGTTCTACACCTTCATCGGTGGCAGCGCGCGCTTCATGTTCGCCTGGGACACGCAGCCGGAACGCGTCGCGGAATTGGTCGCGGATTTGCGCGCCGTGACAGCGACGTAAAGTCGGATTCAGGTCGTTGGAAACGTGCCCCGGACGCGATGCAACACGCAGTGTTGCTTCATCACATTTCATCGACAGGCCGTCCTACAAACGCCGTCGTGCCCGGCGTATGCCGGGTATCCAAGTTCCCGCGCTCCGCGGCGCATGTTGCCGTGGATGGCCGGGAAAGACCCGGCCATGACGTGGAGAGGCCGGAGCGCCAATCTCGTGCCCCCGCTCTGCTAAGCAAATCGTATTGCATCGCGTCCGGGGAACGAGCAGCATCGCATCGACGAGGCGAATGCTACGGCGCCCTATAGCAATCCCAGCTCGCGCAATTCGCGACGCATCGGTTCGGGCATCGCCTCGATCGAGGCCGCAGCCTTGCCGAGGTCGGGCGGCGCGTCGGTGGGCGCGAGGTAGCGCCAGCCCTGGAACGGGCGCAGCGGCCGCGGCGATACCGAGAACACCTTGGGGTCCATCCGCAGCCGGCAGCGGTTGATGCCGGCGCTGTCGCGGAACGGCTCGATGGCGACCAGTCGCTGGCGAACCGCGATCTCGCCCTTGATCACCCAATACAGCGAGCCGCCGTCAAGCAGCTCGGCGTCGCGCTTCGGCACCATGCGGGTGATGTGGATATGGTGCAGCGGCGTGCCGTTCTTCTTGGCCAGAGCCAGGCGCTCGGCGACCCAGCCCTTGAATTCCTTGATGGATTCACAGCCAACGGCGAGTTTGATCAGGTTGAGAGACATGAGTCCGAAGTTGTCATCGCGGCGGAGATTTACAAGGCTCAATTATCGGGCGCAGCGGCGGCCGGCGCAAGGTTGACCGGCGTCTGCGCCTGTGGACGAGGCGCTTTCGGCGCCGCGGGCTTCTTCGCCGCGGGCGCCGTCGCCGCAGCGGATACCGATGGGCGCGGATCCTGCGCGTTGGCCGCCGCGGGGGACGCCTTGGGTGCCGTCGGCGTGCGCGGTGCGGGAGCCGCCGGTTCGGGGGTCATGATATTGATCGGCGGGATCGAGGCCGACGACGGGAAATCCGCGGTGGTCGGCTTACCGGTAGGTATCGACAGCGGCAATCCGGCCAGCGCGCCGGTAACGGCCGCCGCCGCAGCCGGCGGCGCGTTCCAGGCTGGCGCGTAGCGGGTGATCAGACCGTCATAGGTGCGCTCTTCCATGTTGGCAGCGATCCGGTTGTGGTCGGTCAGCGATGCATAGACGGAGCAACTAGCGGCCTGGCAACGCTCGCGGGTCTGCAGCACATAGGCGATCAGGCCGTAGCGGTCGCGTTCGACGGTGCGGCGCAGCGCCATCAGGTCCGGCGTCATGACCTCGTTGGCGGCGGCGACGTCGCCATAGGCGGCGAGCCGGCTGATTTTCGCGGCCGCATACGACACCGCCGCGGCGGCGGATTCGGCCGAGCCGAACAGCACCTTTTCGCAGGCCGCCAGCACCGTGTCGCCGGCCAGGTCGTCGAGGCAGGAGAGCGCCGGCAGCGAGGCCGTGATGGCCGGCGGCGCGGCAGATGCCGCTGTGCCCTGCCCGGCCGGCCCATAGCTGCGAACTGTTGCCGCGGCCGCCACCGCAATCGCCAGCAGCGTGACCACCGTCAGCGCCCCGTTGCCGACGGATCTTTCCGCGCGCAGCTGCGTGATCAGCACGATCACAGCGAAAAACCCCGCCGCGGCCAGCGTCAGCCACATCGGAAAACCCGGCGACCGCCAGAGTTGCTCGAGCGACGTTGCCCATGCCCAGTTCATCGAGAGTCCCCGCTCGCGTGAAAGCTTCACATTGGTGGCTGCAATGAACCCGCAATATGCTGTTGTTGTGGCGAAGCCGACGGCGTCAATCGCCTTCGAAGCGCTCGATCACCAGGGTTTCGGCGAGGCCCTCGTCGGTCCATTGCCGGAACGCCGGCAGCGCCAGCATCGCATCCATATAGAAGCGGGCGTCCGGCTGCACCTCGACGGCGTAACTGAGAAACCTGTGGACGACCGGCGCATACATCGCGTCGGCGCCGCTGAAGTGGCCGAACAGATAGGGCCCGGTCTGGCCGTAGCGCGCATGGCACTCGGCCCAGATTTGCTGGATGCGCGCGATATTGGCCAGCGCATCGGCCGACAGCGCCTTCGCCTTCACCGGCCGGTGCAGGTTCATGCCGCATTCGTTGCGCAGCGCCATGAAGCCGGAATGCATCTCCGCAGAAATCGACCGCGCATGCGCCCGGCTGGCACGATCCTGCGGCCACAGCTTCGCCTCGGGAAAACGTTCGGCGGCGTATTCGATGATCGCCAACGAATCCCACACCGTGAGGTCGCCGTCGATCAGCGCCGGCACTTTGCCGGACTGGCTGAATCCGAGAAGGCGCGCCTTGTCGGCGGCGCCGGTATAGAGCGGAATCATCACCTCGTCGAAAGCGATGCCGCACGCCTGCAGCGCGATCCATGGCCGCATCGACCACGACGAATAATTCTTGTTACCGATCACCAGCGTCAACGACATCTGCTACTCCATTCGCGCGGCTTTGAGGTTGCCACGTCTGCGCCGCTGCAAGCAAGCCGCGCGGAAGGCGTGTTGCCGCGACTCTTCCCGCGTGGCACCATCGCTGCTTCTCCAACGGGTGCGGTATGATCGATTATTCCTGGGTTGATGTGTTTGCGCTGGGGTTCTTCATTCTCGAATGGAGCACCTATGCGATCACGCTGGAGCATTCCGCCTATGGCCGCGACAGCCTGTCGGCGCGAATGCATGTCTACCGCGAGGTCTGGATACGCCGGATGTTGGAGCGCGAGGCCCGTATCGTCGATACCCACATCATGACCTCGCTGCAGAACGGCACCGCCTGGTTCGCCTCGACCACGCTGATCGCCATCGGCGGATCGCTGGCGCTGCTTCGTGCCACCA
>NZ_JAQGJD010000095.1 GCF_028290785.1 Tardiphaga sp.
AGCCGGCACCGATTTCGCCGGTAATCAGATGGGCCAGACTGATCGTGACGCCCGACAGCGTTCGATAGCCCTGCGAATCCAGCGACTGCGCCGGCGTGCCACGAATATTGCGCTGGTTACCTTCGACACCGGCGAACCAGCCGAAAATCGGCGAGAACGCGTAGTCGAGACGGCCGTGCACGGCATAGATCTGGCCGTCGCGACCGTCCTGATTGATGATCGTGCCGTCCTGCGCGCGCGTCGATCCGTAATCGTAGGAATCCACACTGATGCCGGTGGAGGCCGCCAGCCGGTTGAATTCCTTGCGGATACTGACGTCGCCCGAGAACAGATTATAGGGCGTCGGCGATACGGCATTGGAGGGTGAACTCAGCGTGCCCACGCCTTCGTTGAGATGCGCGATCTGGAAGTTGGTCAGCACGGCGAGATCGTGGGAGACGTCGTACCAGGCATTGCCCTTCAGGCTGGCATTGGTCTGGTTGAGACTGGAGTTCTCGTTATAGATCGTCGATTGCGTGTCCAGCTTGATATCAATGCCGTGGCGCTCCCACAGCGTATGGGCGCGCAATGACGGCGCGATGACGGCAGCCATGTCCGCCCGCTTGTCGGTGTTCGATGAAAATACATTGCTGTCGTAGAAGGTTCCCGAAATCAGTTGCGGGTTGAACATCCAGGATCCCTGACGAATACCGACGGGCTCGTAACCAGGCTGCTGTCGCTGCTTCACCGGCATATCCTCTGGCGGTATCTCATCGCGCGCATCAGGCGGCGTGAGGTCCGGCAAGATCGACGGTTCGAATACCTTCTGCGCATTCCAGGGAGCGGCGACGACGTCGGTGCCGGATGGAATCACCTGCGCGCTTGCGGGCGAAGCAAGGCCGAGCACGATCATCGTTGCGGAGCCCGATGCGAATCCAAACCCGCGTCGGCGTCCGGGCGAGACTGCCAAGCGTGCCGATTTGTCGCGATCAACAACAATACCCGGGCATATCAACGCACGATTCATCCATCTTCCCTGGTGAGGACGATCATTCACTGTTAGACCGCTCCCAAACGTCACAGCACCGTCAGCAGGAGCACGAGCCTGCGCCGACTTCGACGAGCAATGGCGTTATGGAAAATACGTCTGACAGAACGAATGAGCGTTCGTGAGTATACGTGCGAATGGATCAACGCTTCTGCGCTGCAACATCATACACATCGTAAAGAGACGACACTATGGCAGAGACCGCACTGCGAAGTTTTGTTGGTGCGCCCGCGATGCTCGCACTTGATGCAAGTCGCCTAAAAGTAGCGCTCGGGAATGCGAATATTATCGCCAGGAAAGACTCGAACCGGTGCGTCGAGCGGATAAACTTCTTCCGTGGCTCCGCCGGCACGACGCAGGAACACTTTGCTCTCATTGGCGCGATAGGTAAATCCGCCTGCGCTGGCCACTGCATCCAGAATGGTCATCCCGATTCGGTAAGGATATTCGCCGCTCTTCTTGACCTCGCCGAGAATGTAATAGGGGCGATACAAGGCAATCTCGATGTTGACACGCGGATCCCGCACGATTCCTTTGGATAGGGCTGCTGCGATCGAGCGCTCGAGCTGCCCGGTCGTGAGGCCGGCCGCCTTGATGCGTCCCGCCAGCGGGATCGAGGCGTAGCCATTGCTATCGATCTCATACTCGCCGCTGATGTCCGCTTCGCCATATACCTTCAACCGAATTCTGTCAGTCGGTCCAAGCGTATAGGCACCGGACGCCGCTTGTTGGCCCTGCGCTGCTGCGGGGACGGACGAAATCGCATTTGCGGCAGCCAGCATCAAGAAGAGACACAGGCCCGCAACGCTAAATGGTCGTTTCAACATCATGAAATCCTAGGCGTGGTAATCGACCTCGGCGCGGTCGGTGAATTCAATCTGAACATTACTCTCGCAAACAAGGCAAAAGCATGTGACGCCTCGTGCAGTTCTGTCGGCGAGCTACAGAATCAGGATGCTGTCGCCTTCGATGGCGATGCACGTCAGTACTCCGGTGCGCCACGCCCCGGTATCGATGTTGACGCGATTGCTGCGGATGTCGGGATGCGGCACCGGCGTGTGACCGTGCACGATGTACTTTTCATGCTGGTCGGTAGAATTGAGAAACTCGTTGCGGATCCACATCAAGTCGTGCGGTTCCTGCAATTCGATCAACACGTTGGGGCGGATGCCCGCATGCACGAACAGAAAGTCGCCGCAACAAAAGCTGTTGCGCAGACATTGCAGGAAAAGGTCGTGCGCGCGTGGAAAAGCCGCGCTGAATTGTTGATGGAGCGATTGCGGCGTTTGCTGACGCGCCGTCGAAGAAATGCCATACGATGACAGCGTCTGCCGCGCGCCGAGCGGTAGCCAGTGCTGCAACTCGGCGGGATCGTCGAGAAACGCCTCCAGCATCGCCTCATGGTTGCCGCGCAGGCAGATCGCGCGATTTCGAACCATCCTGGTTGCCAGCAGAGTAATCACGCTGCTCGATTCCGGGCCGCGGTCGATGTAATCGCCGAGGTAGACTTCGGCTGAATACCGGATCGGCCTGCGTTGAAGATCGTCGTCAATGCGCGCGACAACATCGGTCAGCAGATCGAAGCGACCGTGAATGTCGCCGACGGCGTAGACGCGCGTCTCCGCCGGCAGCGAAGCGGGTGTGGGCTGCGGAATCGTGGCGAAGGGGTGCGACATTTTGGGACTGTCGTCACGGATCCGCGCCGTGGTCAATCGGTCGCACCACCGGCAGCATGACCGCGAGGTTGTGATGCAGATTCGATCGTCGGCAAATCAGAAGAAAATCAGGCGCACCGCCACAATGATGGCAAACCAGGCGATGGCGTTCGCCAGAATGAAACGATTTCGCATCCGGCGACGAGAAATATTCGTTTCCGGGTCAATCGCGAAATTTGTAGGCCGCATGTCAGCGGGGCGCGCGGCGGAACGCGATTCGCGGATCGGTGGGTCGGCCAGCGTCGTCGTGTGACTCGTTCTGAGTTTCGCGATCATGATAAAACCGGTGCGCTAAATGCCTGATTGCAATGGCAGAATAGAATAGACCGTTTAGCTTTTGATGAATCGCGCGAAAACAACTGAGACCATTTACTTCATTTTTATTAAGCTTGATCGTTGCCTCACTCCAGTGGCCGCGGCGATTTCTTTGAACCCGTTCGCTGTAACAATTCTGCATGACTGCGTCACCGTACACGCAGCGTAAATTTATAGCACGGCTCGTAACTATCTCGCATTGCAAATCAATCTTCGCATTGCACCAATCTGTCATGATGCGCCGCAAACAATTAAGCCGCGCTCATCGCCTTAGCGCCGCATTTCCCTCATCAACTTCAGAAAAGCTCGTTGAAGAGAAATTGCTGCCCGTCTGCTGGGGAAGAATTCGTCAGCAATCCTGCCGTCAGAATGAGGAGGATCGACCGTTTCAGACAAAGTGCGTGCTGCCGCCTTGGCATTCTCAGACTTCGGAAGAAAGCAAAGCGCAATGATTTCGACAGTGACAACAGCCAGATTCAACCACGACAATTCGTCGGCGCTATGGGATCGGCGGAGGGCGATATCGGTACGCCCGGTCGAGTTCTCCAGCCGTCCGAGCTACCGCGCCCGCCGCCCGGTTGCAGCGACCCGCGCCGGACCTTCCAGTTCCGTCGGAAAGCGAATTTTCGACATAGCCGCTGCCGGCGCCGCATTGCTTTTTTTCGCGCCTTTGTGGATTGCAGTTGCGATCGCGATCAAGATGACGTCGCCGGGACCCGTGCTGTTCCAGCAGAGCCGCTACGGATATCGCAACCGGTCGTTCCGCATCTATAAATTCCGCTCGATGCGAACCGACGCTTGTGACGCCGGCGTCCAGCAGGCTGTCCAAGGGGATTCGCGGGTCACCCCGGTCGGAAAGATCCTGCGCATGACCAGTCTCGATGAGATTCCGCAGCTTCTGAATGTCATCAAGGGCGATATGTCGCTGGTCGGTCCGCGGCCCCATGTCCCGGGCATGCTCGCGGCCAACGTCCCCTACGAGGAACTGGTGCCGTATTATTTTCAGCGGCACACCGCCCGCCCGGGAATCACGGGGCTTGCACAAGTGAGCGGCTGCCGGGGCAGCACGGTTGAGGCGTCCCGCGCGATCGCCCGGATCGACTACGACCTCGATTACATCGAAAAATGGTCGCTGCGCATGGATCTGATGATCATCGTACGCACCGTTCGCCGCGAGTTCCTGTCCGGCAGCGGTTTCTGACCGGTCGGCCCGGACTTCTCCGGGCCACCACCTTGGCGCGCAGCACCTTATTCCCTTGGCATCCATGAGGACGGAGATATCCCGCCGCCCGCTTTACCGCGGACGACGTGAGGTCGGTCCTGTCATTCTCTTGGCAACAGAGGCGCAAATGATGAACACCGCACAGCAGACCAAGAACTTTCTGAAACAGACCTTTCCGTCGATCTGGCTGCAATGGCACTTCGCCCATCGGCCCAAGACCGCGGAACGCGAACTGTCCTATCTCGACAAGATCGTGCCGCCCTGGGCGCTGACCGTCGATGTCGGCGCCAATTGCGGGCTCTACACGCGGGAGTTGGCCCGGTTGTCGAAGCAGGTCTATGCCTTCGAACCGTCGCAGGAGATGGCGACGCTGCTGCGGCGGACGTCGGCTGCCAACGTGACGATTCATGAAATGGCGCTGTCGGATCAAAACGGCGACGCAGAGTTGTTCATTCCCCAGAGCGAAGACGGGCTGGTCCACGGTCTGGCGTCTCTGGAGCCGCAGATCCACGCGCCGGGCAAGCGTCTGCTATCGACCCAGGTGCCGATGGCGCGGCTCGACACCATCGTCGAGGAGGAGGTCGCCTTCGTCAAAATCGATGTCGAAGGTCATGAGCTGAATGTTCTCAACGGCGCCACCGGTCTGATCGATCGCTGCCAGCCGGTTTTCCTTGTCGAAGCCGAGGACCGCCACCGCGCCGAAGCGACGCGGTCGGTGTTTGAATTCTTCGAGGACAAGTCCTATCGCGGCTTCTTCCTGATGGACGATCGCGTCACGCCGATCGATCAATTCCAATCCGACGAAATGCAGGATGCCAGCGCACTGATGTCGGACGGCGGCCGCAAGACCGGCCAATTCTACGTCAACAACTTCTTCTTCTTTCCACCGCACCTCGACGGCGAAGCCATTCTGAACAGCTAGCTTCTCGGTCAGGTCACGAAACAGCGCGAACGTCGCGGGCGAACAACAGGATTATAAATGCGGATTGCCATGGTGGGTGCCGGCTATGTCGGACTGGTATCGGGGGCGTGTTTTTCGGATTTCGGGCATCATGTCATCTGCGTCGATACCGACGCGCAGAAGATCGCAGCGCTCAACAAGGGAGAAATCCCGATCCATGAGCCCGGCCTCTCCGAACTGGTGACCGTCAACATCAAGCAGGGGCGGCTGCGCTTCGTCAGCGACATGAAATCGGCGGTGGAAAATGCCGAGGTGGTGTTCATCGCGGTCGGAACGCCGTCGCGGCGCGGCGATGGGCATGCCGATCTGTCCTATGTTTACGCGGCGACGCGCGAGATCGCCGGCTTCCTGCCGGACGGTGCGGTGGTGGTGACGAAGTCGACCGTGCCGGTCGGCACTGGCGATGAGGTCGAGCGCATCATCCGCGAGGAAAAGCCGGACGGCCGTTTTGCCGTGGTTTCGAATCCGGAATTCCTCCGCGAGGGGGCCGCAATCCGCGACTTCAAGCATCCCGATCGCATCGTTATCGGCACCGACGACTTGCGGGCGCGCGGCGTGATGGGCGAAGTCTATCGGCCGCTGCACATCAACTCCTCGCCGATCCTGTATACCGATCGTCGAACGGCCGAGCTGACGAAATACGCGGCCAACGCATTCCTCGCCACCAAGGTCGCCTTCATCAACGAGATCGCCGATCTGGCCGAGAAGGTCGGGGCCAACGTGCAGGAAGTGGCGCGCGGCATCGGTCTCGACAACCGCATCGGCCTCAAATTCCTGCATGCCGGGCCGGGCTATGGCGGTTCCTGCTTCCCCAAGGACACGCTGGCGCTGATCAAGACCGGGCAGGATAACGAGTCGCCGCTACGCATCGTCGAAACGGTGGTGGCCGTGAACGACCAGCGCAAGCGGGCGATGGCGCGCAAGGTTTCGGTCGCGTTCGGCGGCAACATCCGCGGCAAGACCATCGCCGTGCTCGGCGTCACCTTCAAGCCCGACACCGACGACATGCGCGACGCGCCCTCGATCCCGCTGATCACCGCGTTGCAGGATATGGGCGCCGAGGTGCGGATCTTCGATCCCGTCGGCATGGAACAGGCCAAAAAGGTGTTCGTCGACGTCACGTTCTGCGACAGCGCCTATGACTGCGCCACCGGCGCCCATGCGCTGGTGATCGTGACCGAGTGGGAGCAGTTTCGCGCGCTCGACCTGCAGGAAATGGCGTCGATCATGGCCAGCTCGGTGATCGTCGATCTGCGCAACATCTATTCGCCGGAAGAGGTCAAGCGGAACGGCTTTCTGTACTGCGGCGTCGGCCGGCCCAACGCGGTCGCCTACTGACCCTTGTTCAACTGCCGCCGTGACGACGGGTGGCCGACCATGGCATAGGCATGCCATGGTCGGTCCGGTCAGCGCTTTCCCGCGCTGGCGTTCGTTGCGGGGGTAGGCGAATGATGACGTTGCGTCAGGTCGAGGTGATCCGTGCCGTCATGGTCACCGGCACCATCGGCGGCGCCGCCAAGCTGCTCAACGTCTCGGCCCCCGGCATCAGCCGGCTGGTCAAGTACACCGAAAAGTCGCTGGGCATCCGTTTCTTCCAGCGCCAGAACGGTCGCTATTTTCCGACTCCGGAAGCGCACAACATCTTCGAGCAGATCAACGGCGTCTACAAGAAGGTCGATGACCTCACCGAGATCATCTCAAAGATCGGTCGCGGCGCGCTGTCGGAATTGCGGATCGGCTCTGTGCCGTCAATCTCCCAGGTGATGGTGCCGCGCGCGATCGAGAAGGTGCGGCGGCGCTACCCGGAAGTCCGCATCGACATCAACATCCTGAAGCTCGAGGAAGCCATCGACTACCTGCTGCTCGGCCGTGGCGACTGCGTCGCCATGAGCTACCGGCTCGAGCACCCCGGTCTGGATTTTCTGCCGCTGGCCTCGGGCGAACTGTTCTGCATCGTGCCTGAAGGCCACGAACTGGTGGGCCGCAAGCAGGTATCCGCGAAGGAAATCATCCGTTATCCGCTGATCGGCATCGATCCCAACGATCCCTACGGCCGGATCATGGCCGAGATATTCGCCCGCTATAAACTCAAATACGACATCACCATCCGGGCCCGGTTCGGCACCACGGTCTGCGCGCTGGTCAAGGCCGGGCTGGGCATCGCCGTCATCGACCAGTTCACTGTCGCCCATGGCGGCTATCCCGGCGTCGTCGCGGTGCCGATCATCGAGCCCACCCATTTCGACACCTATATTGCCGTGAAGCGCGGCGCGCCGCTGTCGTTGCATATCGAGCACTTCATCGACTGCCTGCGCGCCGAGATGCGGGCGGTGGGCCCGCGGGCCGCCAAACAGCCGGTGGCGCGGTCTCGAAAAAAATAACATCGTGTTATGTTTGTTGCATAACAGGGTAATTGTGTTAGATCGCCATCGCGCTATCCTGATGTCGATTTCGTGGCACTCCATGCCGTCTTGCACATTGGCCATCCGCTTATGATTTCGCTTGCGCCAATCCCGCCATCGTCCGGCCGCCGGGTTCTCACCGGGCTGCTCGGCGCCCCAATCGCGCATTCGGCCTCACCGGCCATGCATGAACGCGCCGCCGACGCGCTGGGCGCACGCTGCCACTATCAGTTGATCGAGGTCGCCGGCGCCAGCCGTGACGAACTGCAACTGTTGCTGGAAGGCGTCCGCCGGCTGGGCTTTGCCGGCATCAACGTCACGTTTCCCTACAAGGAAGCCGTGCTCGATCTGCTGGATGATCTGTCGCCGGGGGCCAAAGCGATCGGCGCCGTCAACACCGTGGTGGTGCGCGATGGCCGTTTGACCGGCCACAATACCGATACCACGGGCTTTGCACGGGCCGTTAGGCAACTGGTCGAGGCCTCCGGTCGCGGTCCGGTCGCGGTGATCGGCACCGGCGGCGTCGGCAAGGCGATCGCCTTTGCGCTGGCGGATCTCGGCGTCACCGAAATCCGGATATTCGATACCGACCGCGCCAAGGCCGAGCACCTGGTGTCGCTGCTGCCGGCCGGGCAGAACGTCGCTATTGCCGCCAGCGTCGAGGACGCGTTGCGCGGCGCCGTCGGCGTGGTCAACGGCACCCCGGTCGGAATGTCGCCGAACAAGGGCACGCCGGTGCCCGACGCCTTGCTGCGCTCCGACCTGTGGGTCGCCGATGCCGTCTACTCGCCGCTGTGGACGCCGCTGCTGCTGGCGGCCAAGGCCAAGGGCGCGCCGGTCATGACCGGGCGCGACCTGGCGATCTATCAGGCCGCGGACGCCTTCGAACTATTTACAGGATTGAAGCCTTCGACCGTCGAAATGGGAATTGCTTTCGACGCCGTGATGGCCAAAAGGTACCCTGCAACTAATGCAGCATGACAACGCGGCCGGATACAAGGCCGCGGTAAACGACCGAAACGACAACCAAGGGAGGACTTTATGAAGCCTGTATTTTTGGCGAGCGCCTTGCTCGCGACCATCATGACCACTGCCGCATTCGGACAGGGCGCGCCGATCAAGCTCGCCAACGTCGCCGAGCTGTCCGGTGGCGGCGCCACAGTCGGCACCAACTGGAAGAACGGCATCGATCTCGCCATCGAGGAGATCAACGCCAAGGGTGGCGTGCTCGGCCGCAAGCTGGAAGTCACCCACGCGGACTCGCAGTCCAACCCCGGCGTCGCCCGCGCCCAGGTGCAGAAGGCGCTCGACGCCGAGCCCTACGTTTTGCTCGGACCCGGCTACTCCGGCTCGGTGAAGGTCACCGCTCCGCTCGCCGCCGAAGCCGGCATCACACAGATCATGGGCGGCGAGGCCGCCGAACTCACCCAGTCCGGCAACAGATTCCTGTTCCGCACCTCGTTCGGCCAGCAATCCTCGATGCCGAAAGTGGCGAAATACATCAACGATGACTTGAAGGCCAAGTCGGTGGCGATCGTTTGGGTCAATAACGACTTCGGCAAGGGCGGTCGCGACGTCATCACCAAGGAATTCGCCAAGTACAACATCAAGGTCGCCGCCGACATCTCCACGGAAGCGGGACAGGCCGACTTCGCCGCCGACGTCAGCAAGATCAAGGCCGCGGCGCCAGAGGCGGTGTTCATCTACGTCAACGAGGAAGAGAGCGCGCGCATCCTCAAGGAGCTGAAGCGCCAGGGCATCACCGTGCCGCTGATGGGCGAGACCACCCTGGTCGGCCAGAAAGTGATCGAGCTCGCCGGCGATGCCGCCAATGGCGCCCGTGGCCACGTCGGCCTCACCACCGATGCTCCGGTCGAACTGATCAAGGCGTTCCGCGACAAGTTCGTCAAGAAGTACAACTACGTGCCGGATCACAACGGCCTCAAGGGCTGGCTCGCGATCTACATGATCAAGGCTACCACCGAGAAGATGGGCAAGGTCGACTCCAAGGGGTTTGCCGATGCCCTGCACGGCTTCACCATCACCGCCGCCAAGGAGCCCGGCATCCTGATGGACGCGACCTTCGACGCCAATGGCGACATCGACCGTCAGGGTTTTCTGGCGGAAGTCGTGGAAGGCAAGCAGGTCATCAAGCAGGTGCTGCCGAAGCTGAATAACTGAGCGGTGCTGTTAACCTCTCCCCACTTGCGGGGAGAGGTCGGAGCCGAGCGTCAGCTCGGCTTCGGGTGAGGGGAGCCAGAGTTTCTCTCACAAGAGCCCCTCACCCCAGCCCTCTCCCCGCAAAAGCGGGGCGAGGGAGCGCGCGGCCGGTGCTTCAATGCGATATCGCGTCGCAAGCTATCTGGAGATTTGGAGTCACCCATGTCCAACCTGCTCGATCTTCTTGTCGCCGGCCTCGCCACCGGCGCGATCTATGCGATTGTCGCGGTCGGCTTCACGCTGTTGTGGCAGACCTCGCAGACCATCAACTTCGCGCAGGGCGAATTCGTCATGCTGCCGGCGTTCCTGATGCTGGCGGCGATGCAGGCCGGCGCGCCATTCTGGCTGGCGATCCTGATCGGCATCCTGCTGTCGATGCTGCTGCTCGGTCTCGGCTTCAAGATGTTGCTGGTGGATCCGATGCTGCGCCACGGCGTGCTGCCGCTGGCGATCGCCACCATGGCGCTGGCGATCGGCATCAAGGAAGCCGTCAAGCAGTTCTGGAGCGCCGAGGCCTCGCCGTTCCCCTCCATCGTGCCGACCGGCGACATCTCGATCCTCGGCCGCCCGGTGGCGCTGCAGAGCATCGGGGTGCTCGCGCTCGCCATCCTCGCAGTGCTCGCGCTGACCACGCTGTTGAACCGCACCTCGATCGGCCATCAGATGCAGGCCGCCGCACAGAACCCGACGGTGGCGAAGATCATCGGCGTGCCGGTCGAGCGGATGATCCTGTTCACCTTCCTGATCAACGCCTTCCTGGTGGCGCTGGCTTCCGTCCTGATCACGCCGATCTATCTGGCCAAATTTTCCAGCGGCGAAGTGCTCGGCCAGGCCGCCTTCATTGCGGCCATCGTCGGCGGCTTCAACCAGGTCCGCGGCGCTATCGCCGGCGGGCTGCTGATCGGCGTCGTCGATAATCTCGCCGCCGCTTATGTCTCGACGCAGTACCGCGCCGCGGTGCCGCTGATTTTGCTGATCGCCGTCATCCTGCTGCGGCCGCAGGGCATGTTCGGCCGGCCCGAGGAGCGCACGGTATGACCGCGGGCAAATATCTACAGATCGCCTTTGGCGTGATCGTCATCGCAGCGCTGATCGTCGTGCCGATGAATTTCAACCGCTACGGGCTGTTCATTCTCAGCCAGTGGGCGGTGATGACGATCGCGGCCATGGGACTCAACCTGACGCTGGGCTATGCCGGTCAGGTCTCGCTGGCTCAGGGCGCCTTCGTCGGCATCGGCGCCTATGCCGCGGCGATCATGACCTCAAACGGCCTGCCGCTGATCGCCGCCCTCGGCGTCGCCATCGTGCTGTGCTTTGCGATCGGCTGGATTCTCGGCTACCCGGCGCTGCGGGTGCAGCACCACTATCTCGCTTTCGTCACGCTGGCGTTCTCGACGCTGGCCTTCCTCGTATTCCGCAACGAGGACTGGCTGACCAAGGGCATCTACGGCATCAGCAACATTCCCCGGCCGGAAATATTCGGCTTCCCGACGCGGCGGCCGTTGCCGTTCTATTATCTCTGCCTGGGCTCGCTCGGCATTGTCTCGCTGGCGGTATGGTGGCTGATCCGCTCGCCGTGGGGCCGCGCCTTCGTGGCGCTGCGTGAGAATCCGGTCCGCGCGCTGTCGCTCGGCATCGATACCCGCCGCTACACGCTGATGGCCTTCGCCATCGGCTCGGCGCTCGGCGGCGTCGCGGGGACGCTGTATGCGCCACTAACCCAGTACGTCGATCCGGTTCCGTTCAGCCTCGCGCTGTCGCTCGATCTGTTGATGATGGTGATCGTCGGCGGCTCCGGCTTCTTCTTCGGCCCGTTTCTCGGCGCGATGATCGCGGTGCTGCTGCCGGAATGGCTGCGCTTCACGCAGGGCTATTACCTGATGTTGTACGCCGTCGCCGTGATCCTGCTGCTGATCTATTCGCCGACCGGCATCCTCGGCATCCTTGACCGTTACATGGCCGAACGCCGCACCAAGGCGGCATCCGCCCTGCGCGCCGTCGCCAAGTCCAGACTGGAAACAGCGCCATGACCGCCGTTCTCGAAGTCACCAATATCAAGAAGAGTTTTGGCGGCATCCATGCCGTCAACGGCGTCTCCTTCGATGTCCAGGAAGGCGAGATTCTCGGCCTGATCGGACCCAATGGCTGCGGCAAGTCTACTTTGTTCAACTGCATCCTCGGCCAGCTCACGCCGAGCGATGGCGAGGTCAAGGTCGATGGCAAGGTTGTCACCGGAATGCGGCCCTCGGAGCTGAACGGCCTCGGCGTCAGCCGCACCTTCCAGCTCTTACAGGTGTTTCCCAAATTGTCGGTGCGCGAAAACCTGATCCTCGCCGGACAGGAGCACCAGGGCAACATGCTGTCGCGGCTGCTCGGCCCGTCCGACGCCGGCCTCACGGCAGCTGCCGACCAGATGATCGGCTTCTTCAAGCTCGATCATCTGGCGAAGGAGCCCGCGGGCGGTCTCTCTTACGGCCAGCAGAAATTGCTTGATGCGGCGATGGCCTTTATGGGCGGGCCGCGGCTGGTGCTGCTCGACGAACCCGCCGGCGGCGTCAACCTCACCATGCTGGCCGACCTCAAGGACCGCCTGCGCGCGATCAATCAGGAGAAGCGCGCCACCTTCGTGGTGATCGAGCACAATATGGAATTCGTGATGTCGCTGTGTACGCGCGTGATGGTGATGGCGGAGGGCAAGGTGCTCGCGGTGGGCAGCCCCGCCGAAGTCCGCGCCAATCCCGCCGTCATCGAAGCCTATCTCGGACATTGAGGAGCGACCGATGAGCGACGCGATCCTGGACGTTCAGAACCTGGTCGGCGGCTACGGCAAGATGACGATCCTCAACGGCACCACGTTTTCGGTGCCGGCCGGATCCATCACCACCGTGATCGGCCCGAACGGCGCCGGCAAATCGACGGTGTTCAAGGCGATCTTCGGCCTGTTGAAGCTGCGTGAGGGCAAGGTCACCTTCAAGGGCCGCGACGTCACCGGCCTCAGCCAGCGCGCGCTCTTGTCAGCCGGCATCTGCTACGTGCCGCAGGGCCGCAACATCTTTCCGGAACTGTCGGTGCGCCACAATATCGAGCTCGGCGCGGTCGCTGCGGGCCGCGACATCACCGACCTGCCCGCGCGCATCGAATCTGCGCTCGACAAGTTTCCGGTGCTGCGCCAGAAGGCGACGCAGCAGGCCTCCACGCTGTCAGGCGGCGAGCAGAAACAGCTCGAAATCGCCCGCGGATTGCTGCTCAATCCGCAACTGGTGCTGATCGACGAGCCTTCGATCGGCCTGTCGCCGCTGATGGTGCTGCAGACTTTCAACATCCTGAAGGAGCTGCGCGACAAGGGCGTCTCGATCCTGATGATCGAGCAGAACGCCCGTTCGGCGCTGGAGATTTCCGATTTCGGGATTGTGCTCGAACTCGGACAGACCCGCCTGTTCGACAAGGCCGACCGCGTGCTCAACGATCCCCGCATCGGGGCGCTATTTCTCGGCGGCGCCATGACGGACACCGCGGCATGACCAAATATTCCATTGCCACCGTGTCGCTTAGTGGCGCGCTGGACGACAAGTTGCGTGCCATCGCCGCGGCCGGCTACGACGAAGTGGAGATCTTCGAGGCGGACCTGCTGTCGTACAGCGGCAGCCCGCGCGAGGTCGGGCAGATGTGCCGTGATCTCGGCCTGAAGATCTGCGCCTTCCAGCCGTTTCGCGATTTCGAAGGCATGCCCGAGCCGCAGCGCGCCCGCAACTTCGTCCGCGCCGAACGCAAATTCGACCTGATGCGCGAGTTGCAGACCGATCTGATGCTGATCTGCAGCAATGTCTCGCCGGCCGCGCTCGGCGGCATCGACCGCGCCGCCGCGGACTTCCACGAGCTCGGCGACCTCGCGGCACGGCACGGCATGCGCGTCGGCTTCGAGGCGCTGGCGTGGGGTCGGCACGTCCGGGACTATCGCGACGCGTGGGAAATCGTGCGCCGCGCCGACCACCGCTCGATTGGCGTTATCCTCGACAGTTTTCACGCGCTGGCGCCGGGCTTTCCGGTCGCCGCGATCGCCTCGATCCCGGCGGACAGGATTTTCCTGGTGCAGTTGGCCGATGCGCCGAAGCTCGGCCTCGACGTGCTGCCGTGGAGCCGGCATTTCCGCTGTTTCCCGGGACAGGGCGATCTGCCCGTCACCGGCTTCATGGAGGCGGTGATGGCCACCGGTTACAGCGGTCCGTGGTCGCTGGAAATCTTCAACGACCAGTTCCGCGCCGGGTCTGCCGCGCGTATTGCGACCGACGGCCTGCGCTCGCTGATCCTGCTGGAGGATCTGCTGGCGGGACCGAAAGCGATGCTGGAGCCGCCGGCGCGCAGCCACGGCGTCGGCTTCATCGAATTCGCCGTCAACGAAGCCAGCGCCGCCGGCCTCGCCGCGCTGCTGCAGCAGCTTGGCTTTCGCAAGACCGGCGCTCATCGCAGCAAGGCCGTCGAGCGATGGTCGCAGGGCCGCATCGAACTGGTGATCAACCACGAGCACGGTGGCTTTGCGCATTCGCATTACGTCACCCACGGCCCCGGCGTCTGTGCCATCGCCCTCGACGTCGACGATGCCGGCAAGACCATGGCGCGCGCCGAGGCGCTGAAGGCGAAGACGTTCTATCAGCCGGTCGGTCCCGGCGAGTTGGAAATCCCCGCGATCCACGGCGTCGGCGGCAGCCTGTTGTATTTCCTGGATCACGCCGGCAACAACTGGGACACCGATTTCGAGACGTTGCGCAGCGACGACGAGGGCGACCGGCTGACAGCGGTCGATCACATCTCGCAGTCGATGCCCTATGAGGAGATGCCGTCGTGGCTGCTGTTCTACATCGGCATCCTCGATCTGCAGCGGCTGCCGCAAATGGAGATCGCGGATCTGGTCGGCCTGGTGCAAAGCCAGGCGCTGATCAATGACAACCAGACGCTTCGCGTCGTGCTCAACGGCTCGTCGGCAACGCGGACCCTGTCAAACCGCTTTATCTCGGAGTTCTTCGGCTCCGGCGTGCAGCATATCGCCTTCGCATGTGACGATATCTTCGCGGCCGTGGCCGCCATGCGTCAGCGCGGCGCCAGTTTTCTGAAGATTCCGGAGAACTACTACGACGACGTCGAAGCCAAATACGGCCTCGATGCAGCCACCATGGCGGCGCTGCGCGACAACCAGATCCTGTACGACCGCGAGGGCGACGGCGAGTTCTTCCAGATCTACACCCACGCCTTCGACGAGCGGTTCTTTTTCGAAATCGTCGAGCGCCGCAACTATCACGGGTTCGGCGCGGCGAACGCGTCGATCCGGCTCGCCGCGCAGACCAGGGAGACCAAGCCCGTCAGCATTCCGAGGGTGTGAGCGTTTTTCGCAATGAACGGTCCCTCAACCGTCATTGCGAGGAGCTCTTGCGACGAAGCAATCCAGACTGTCCGTGTGGCTCTCTGGATTGCTTCGCTCAGCGAAAGTCGCCTTCGGCGATTTTCGCTGGCTCGCAATGACGCGGTTGGGCCCGTCCATTCCAAAATGCTCTAGGAGGCGTCGTACGCTGCGGAGCCGGGACAAGATGGAATTGCTCAATCCTGACGGATAACCCGTGGTTGCCGGCAACAAAAAAGAGGGCCGAAGCCCTCTTTTGTCGTCTTACCAGCGGTGGCCGCGATGCCAGCCGCCCCGATGCCAACCGCCGCCGTAGCCATAATGCGGGCGGCCGTAGCCGTAGCCGTACCCATAGCCGCGGGTGCGGAAGCAGCGACCGAAGCGGTCGCAGACCAGCCGGACCTGTTCGACGTTCGACGCGATGTCGGTGTTGGTCGCCAGACCGATCGGCATCGCCGAGGCGGCTCCGGTGGAAAGCGCCGCGCCGCCGAGCGCCACGAGGCCAGCGAGTGCAAGTTTCAGTTTCATGATGATCTCCCAATGCGCGAGGTAGTGCATGCATCGTAGGGAAATTGCGATGAACCGCCGATGAGCGGAGGGTTCATCGAGATTAAGAGTTGGTAACCCCCGGCGCACGCGAAAGCTGTGTCACGATATAGCTTCGTGTGGCGCGGAACTCGCTGCGATTGGCATGCGATCCAAGCTGTGATCAATTGCCGCGGCAACATCCAGCCGAGCGAAAGATCCTGAACTCATGGGCAACATCAATCCCGATCCCTTCACCACGCGACCGGAAATCGAAGGGACGTTCGGCGTCGTCACCTCGACGCACTGGATCGCGACGGCCGTTGGCATGGGCATTCTCGAAAAGGGCGGCAACGCGTTCGATGCCGGCGTCGCCACGGCCTTCACGCTGCAGGTGGTCGAGCCGCACCTCAACGGCCCCGGCGGCGACGTGCCGATCATCGTCCACGACGTGAAGCGCGCGAAAACGGAAGTAATCTGCGGGCAGGGGCCGGCGCCCGCCGGCGCCACCATCCAGTATTATCGCGATCAGGGCCTCGACATGGTACCCGGCACCGGCCTGCTGGCGGCCTGCGTGCCCGGCACGTTCGAGTCCTGGATGCTGCTGCTGCGCGACTACGGCACCGTCAAGCTGCGCGACGTGCTCGAACCCGCCATTTTCTATGCCCGCGACGGCTATCCGCTGGTCGAGCGCGCCGCCGCCACCATCGCCACCGTCGAACAACTGTTCCGGCAGCACTGGCCGACCTCTGCCGCGGTCTATCTGCCGAACAACGAAGTGCCGATGCCCGGCACGCTGTTTACCAATCCCGCTTTGGCGGCCACCTATCAGCGCATTCTCGACGAGGCCGAGAGCGTCGGCGGCGACCGCGATGCCCAGATCGAGCGCGCCCGCGCGACGTGGTCGAGCGGCTTTGTCGCCGAAGCGATCGGTCGCTTCTGCCGCACCCAGGACGTCATGGATGTCACCGGCTCGCCGCACAAGGGCGTGCTGACCGGCGACGACATGGCGAAGTGGGCGCCGACCATCGAGGCGCCGCTGACCTACGACTACGGCCGCTACACCGTGTGCAAGCCCGGCGTCTGGAGCCAGGGCCCGGTGATGCTGCAGCAACTCGCGCTGCTGAAAGGTTTTGCGCTCGACGGCCTGGACGTCGCCGGCCCCGAATTCATCCATCTGCAGATCGAATGCGCCAAGCTGGCCTTCGCCGACCGCGAAAAATTCTATGGCGATCCCAACTTCAGCGAGATCCCGATCGCGACGCTGCTGTCCGACGCCTATAACGACGAGCGCCGCAAGCTGGTCACTAATACCGCCTCGCTCGAGTTCCGGCCCGGCTCGATCGAGGGCTTCGGCTCGGTGATCCAGCAGCGCCATCAGGAAGGCCGTCGCGAGGCGGTGGGCGCCATGGGGGCCGGCGAGCCTACCGTCGGCCGGTTCGGCGAAGTGCGCGGCGACACCGTGCATTTCGACATCGTCGATCAGGCCGGCAACATGATTTCCGCGACGCCGTCGGGCGGCTGGCTGCAGTCGTCGCCGGTGATTCCGGAACTCGGTTTCTGCCTCGGCAGCCGCGCGCAGATGTTTTGGCTGGAAGAGGGACATCCGGCGGCGCTGGCGCCCGGCAAGCGGCCGCGCACCACGCTCAGCCCTTCGATGGCGCTGCGCGACGGCGAGCCCTACATGGCCTGGGGCTCGCCGGGCGGCGACCAGCAGGACCAGTGGACCACGCAGTTCTTCCTGCGTCACGTCCACGCCAAGATGAATCTGCAGGAAGCCATCGACGCGCCGGCCTGGCATTCCGAGCATTTCCCGATCTCGTTTTGGCCGCGCACCTCGCGCCCCGGCGTGTTGGTGATCGAAGACCGCGTGCCGAAGGCGACCATCGACGCGCTGACCAAGCAGCGCCATATCGTCGAAGTCGGCCCCAGCTGGTCGGAAGGCCGCCTGACGGCCGCCTCGAAGGTCGGCCGCCGTCGCCGCGCCGCCGCCAATCCGCGCGGCATGCAGGGTTATGCGGCGGGCCGCTAGCTCGCGATCGATCGCGCGGATTGACGCAATCTTGTCCCGGACGCGGTGCGGCATTGTTATGCCGCTCCGCAGAGCCGGGACCGTGCCAAGCGTCGGCGTTTTTGACGGTCCCGGTTCTGCAGCGCATGACGCCTCCTGACGGAGGCGCATTGCACTGCGCCCGGGACAAGAGTCGATTAGCTCGATCCGGCTCTCGCCGGGGCATTTGTGGCAGCGCGGCCGCATGCTAAGGCCGGGGCAGGATCTCCTCCCCGGGAAATGCATTCGTGGACCCATCGCCCAATCTCGCCGCGCTCGACAAGCTGAAGACGCGCATCCAGGCGTTGCGCGCCAAAACCATCGACAATGGCTGCACCGAGGACGAGGCGCTGTCGGCCGCCGCCAAGGTGGCGGAACTGCTCGATCGCTACGACCTGTCGCTCACCGACGTTGAAATCCGCGAGTCGTCGTGCGAGCAGCGCGCCTTCGAGACGTTTCGCAAGAAGCGCATCCCGCTCGACGACTGCATCGGCTCGATCGCGCTGTTTTGCGACTGCCGGGTCTGGCGCGAGAAGAACCACGCCGGCGAAAGCCGCTATGTGTTCTTCGGCCTGCGCTCGGACATCGAGGTGGCGCACTACCTGACCGAACTGATCGACGGCGCCGTGCGTGCCGAACAAGGGCGCTACAAGACGTCGGCCGAATACCAGAAATTCCGCCACAACGAACGTCACCTCGCCAACGCTTCGTTCGCGCTGGGCATGGTGTCGTCGATCGCCCACAAGCTGACGGCGATGAAGGCGGCGCGGGACCAGGTCGGAATCAGCACCGGCCGCGGCCTTGTCGCGGTCAAGGCGGCGGTGGTCGATACCGAATTCGACAAGCTGGACCTCAAGCTGCGGACCCAGCGCGGCGGCAGTCGGATGGTGTCGATGGAAGCCTATGAGGCGGGTGGCGTGGTCGGCGCGTCGCTGGCCATCAACCCCGGCATCGGCGAAGGCCGCCCGGTTCGGAGAACGCGCTGATCAGCGTACCGCGCTGGTGCCGGAGGTGGTGACCATGACCGGCTTGCCGGCCTTGAGGACGCGGGCGCTGGCGGTCTGGGTGGCGCCGTCTTGAGCGCCGTTTCGGGCGACGACGCCAAATCCGGCCAGCGCGACGCCAGCGACCAGCGCTATCATCACAATCTTCAGATGGGTCGATCGGTCGGCACTGTGCAGCGAGTGGTTCATGGCGGCCTCCTGCCGTCTCTGCGGCTTCCCTGTGTGGAGAGAAGTACCGGGCAGCGGTTTCCGGCCGATGGCGTCGGGCCGGAAATGTGTTTCGTCGCCGGGGAGAATTGTTTCGTCGAGCGCTACAGGCGGTAGTTCGATAGGGCGGCCCAGCGCCGTCATCCTGAGGTGCGAGCGCTTGCGAGCCTCGAAGGACGACGGCGCGGAACACCATCCTTCGAGGTGAGCCGAAGACGGCTCACACCTCAGGATGACGACACAGAAGGTCTCTTGATAAAAGTCCTAATATGATTATATTCCGACGCATCCTTTTTCACGAGGGGCGCTTCATGAGGCGTCTTGCGGTGGAAGAAGGACAGCGGCGCCTGCGGGCGGGGGGAGGACGTATCCCCGCGCACTCGGGAGGCCGGGGGTAACCGTCCGTGCCCACTACGGGGCGCTGCCTTCAATGGCTGGACGCGGACAGGTGGAAGGCGGGCGAAAGCCGGCCGGATCCGCGGCC
>NZ_JAQGJD010000111.1 GCF_028290785.1 Tardiphaga sp.
CCCCGACCAGCCGCGAAACGCCGACGCCGTAGGAGCCGCCATGGACCGCCTGCTCGGCGCCGTCAGGGCCGGCCACCAGCGCCTTCATGGCGTCGGAATACTTGGTGCCGAAATAGAAGATCTGGCCGACCTCGATGCCGCGGGTGTGGACCTGTTTTTCGGCCGGCACTTCGCGCGCGTAGCGCTCCGCGTCATGGACGTCTTCGGTCGCGGCGTAGACCGTGGTCCACTGCTTGATGATGTCAGTAAGGTCAGCATCGTAGTCGATGTCATCGCCGGGCACCGGCAGATCGAGCACGTCGCTGTTGCAGTACACCGCGGACTCGCCAGTCTCTGCCAGCAGAATGAATTCGTGGCTATGGTCGCCGCCGATCGGGCCGGTCTCGGCGCGCATCGGGATCGCCTTGATGCCCATGCGGGCGAAGGTCCGCAGATAGGCGACGAACATCCGGTTATAGGTGCGCAGTGCTGCGGCTTCGTCGATATCGAACGAATAGCCGTCCTTCATGAAGAACTCGCGGCCCCGCATCACGCCGAATCGCGGGCGCTGCTCGTCGCGGAATTTCCACTGAATGTGATAGAGATTGAGCGGCAGGCTCTTGTACGACTTCACGTAGGAGCGAAAGATCCCCGTGATCATCTCCTCGTTGGTCGGGCCATAGAGCAATTCGCGCTTGTGGCGATCCTGGATCCGCAGCATCTCCGGGCCATAGGCCTCGTAGCGCCCGCTTTCGCGCCACAGGTCGGCGAGCTGCAGCGTCGGCATCAACAGCTCGATGGAGCCGGCGCGATCCTGTTCCTCGCGCACGATCTGTTCGATCTTGCGGAGCACCCGCAGGCCCAGCGGCAGCCAGGCATAGATGCCGGCGGCTTCCTGCCGGATCATGCCCGCGCGCAGCATCAGCCGGTGCGAGACGATCTCCGCATCCTTCGGCGTTTCCTTGAGAATGGGCAGAAAATAGCGCGACAATCGCATGGGTACGCTCAAGAATCGGAGGGACGCGGGATACAGCGAGTGAAACCGGATCGGCCGCCAAAACACAAGGGCGGGAGGCCTGCTCCGCGGGAAGAGCGCTGCTTTGACCCGACAAACAGGGCTTAATTCGGTTCGACGCAAATCCGATGACGGCATCGAGGCTCCGATGCGTCGCGGCCGCCACGATGCGGCCGGCGGCCTTGCTGCATCGCAACTTATAATTGAAACGCGGCGATATTTTCCATCGCTGCCTCAATTTTAAACAGCTGTGCTGAAATTGATGACAAACAAAAAAAGATCGGCTACGACTCAAAGCTCAGGCGGTCTGCAAGGACAAAGTCTGGTGGTCCAAGTCTCGGGAGGAGCCCTGACGCGCTCAAGCAGCGTCAACCCGCCAATCAAGGATAAACTCCAACAATTCGGGTAAATAGGGTCGACACAATTTTCCGAGCAGGGCTTTGGCCCTGCTCTTTTTTTTCGAACGACGTGTGAAGATGTCGGCGCGACCGAATTAGTCAGGAAGCCTGCTTCTGCCTGACGCCTGAAAGCCATGAGCACACCATGCCCTGCGCCGCGCCGACGATTCCGAAGGTGAGGACCTGCGGCAACGGGATCGGCACCGCAGTCCAGATCAGCAACATCGCAATGCTGATACCGTAGCCGATGACGGTGGAGGTGATGACCTTCGGCCACAGGCCCATCTTGTCTTCGAGCAGCCAGTCTTCCAGCCACATCACCAGCGACGGCAACAGCCCGAACCAGTAGGCAAACGGCAGGCCCATGATGAAACCCGGCGCGCCGCCGATGGTCTTGCCGGAAGCCAATTCGCGCAGCTCGAACGCCGTGAAACCGACGGCGGGTCCGAGCAGCAGGAAAATCAGGAAGCGTTTCATGCTTTGCCTCATCGACGTCGGCCGCGGCAACGAATGCAGCGTGACGTCCTAGATCGGAATGCCCATCAGCTTCGACAGCCGCTCGATGTTGAAATAATCCATCCGGTAGCAAACCATCCCGATGCCGAACAGCACTGCGGAGATGATCGTGGTCCACAGCAGCTTGCGGCCCATGCGGGCGATGACAGGCGCGCCGGGATCGGTGCCGTCGATGCCCTCGCCGTCCTCGTGCTGGCTGCGCACGCCGAATGGCAAGGTCAGGAACAGGGTGATCCACCAGATCACGAAGTAGACGGCAAGCGCTGTTGAGATCGTATAGGCCATCGATCAGGACTGTTCGATTTCGACGAGCGCGCCGGAGAAATCCTTCGGGTGCAGGAACAACACCGGCTTGCCGTGCGCACCGATCTTCGGCGTGCCATCGCCAAGCACCCGCGCGCCTTCGCTCATCAATTTGTCGCGCGCCGCCAGAATGTCCGGCACTTCGTAGCAGATGTGGTGGATGCCGCCGTCGGGATTGCGCTCGACGAATTTGGTGATCGGAGAATCCTCGCCCAGCGGCTGGATGAACTCGATCTTGGTGTTCGGCAGCGTGGCGAACACCGTGATCACGCCATGCTCGGGCAACGGTACCGTCGCGGAAATCTCGGCACCGAAGGCGGTGCCGTAGATCTTCGCGGCTTTCTCCGCATCGGCCACGGCAATCGCGACGTGGTTGAGCCGGCCCAGCATGGTCTCCTCCGTCTTTGTTTTTGTAGCCTACTTCTCAACCTGCATGATGTGAACGTAGCACATCGTCTTCTTGCCCCACTGCTCCTGCAGCGCCGAGCGCACGGCGCGGCGCACGGATTCCGCGATGGCGTCGGGATCACGCTTCTTCGCCTTCGGCAGGTTTTCGACGATGTTGACGACGAGGTCGAACACGATGTCGTCGATCATCTCGCCCTTGACGTTCTTCTCGGGGATTCCGATCAGATCGACCGCGGGCTCGTCGGCGAGCTCGCCCTTGGCGGTCACGGCCAGGCCCACGAAGGCGCAGCCGGCCATCGCCAGACGGCGCCGCTCGGACACCGCGCGCGACTTGGAATCTTCCAGCAGCAGGCCGTCCTTGTAGATCTTGCCGGAGGGGATTTCCTCGATCACCGCGGGCTCGCCCGGCGACAGCCGGACCAGATCGCCGTTCTTGACGATCATGGTGCGCGGCACGCCGCATTCGCGCGCCAGCTTGGCGTGCTCGTACAGATGCAGCGCTTCGCCGTGCACCGGGATCAGTAGCTGCGGGCGGACCCAGGAGATCATCTCACGCAATTCGTCGCGGCGCGGATGGCCGGAGACGTGGATCAGATGGGTGCGGTCGGTGATCACCTCGACGCCCTGGGTGATCAGGCCGTTGATGATGGTGCCGACGGCCTTCTCGTTGCCGGGAATGGTGCGCGACGAGAAGATCACCGTGTCGCCCTTGTTGAGGGTCACCATCGGATGATCGTCGTTGGCGATACGCGACAGCGCCGCGCGAGGCTCGCCCTGGCTGCCGGTGCACAGCGCGATGACGCGGTCCGGCGGGAGATGGCCGTACATGTCGGCGCCGCGGAACGCCCGGATGCCTTCGAGATAACCCGTCTCGCGCGCGATCTGCACCACGCGTTCCATGGCGCGGCCGACCACGACGACTTCGCGGCCCGACGCCTCGGCGGCCTCGGCCACGGCGCGCAGACGCGCCACGTTGGAAGCAAAGGTGGTAACGGCGACGCGGCCCTTGGCGGCCTTGACCAGTTCGGTGATGGTCTTGGCGACTTCCATCTCGGAGGGTGAGCGCCCTTCCCGCACGGCATTGGTGGAATCGCCGACCAGCGCCAGCACGCCGGCATCGCCGAGCTCGCGCAGGCGGCGCTCGTCGGTGGGTTTGCCGATGATCGGGGTCGGATCGATCTTCCAGTCACCGGTGTGCAGCACAACGCCATGGGAGGTGTGGATCGCCAGCGCGTGGGATTCCGGAATCGAATGCGCGACCGGAATGAACTCGACCTTGAAGGGACCGAGTTCGATGGTGCCGCCGGACGGCACCACGGTGACGGGGATTTTGGGCGGGTTACGCTCCGAGTTGCACTTGGCTTCGAACAGCGAGGCGCTGAACTGCGTCGCATAGATCGGGCACTTCAACTTCGGCCACAGGTCGATGATGGCACCGAAGTGATCCTCATGCGCGTGCGTCAGCACCAGGCCGACCAGGTTCTTGCGCTCCTTCTCGAGGAACCGCACGTCCGGCATCACCAGGTCGATGCCCGGCAGATGCTCCTCGTCGCCAAAGTAGACGCCGAGATCGATCGCCAGCCATTTCTGATTGCCGCGATTGCCCATGCCGTAGATCGACAGGTTCATGCCGATCTGGCCGACGCCGCCGAGCGGCGCGAACGTGAGTTGGTCTGGTTTGGTCGTCATTGTGATGCCCCTGCCGACGCGATCGACCCGAAGTGAACGTCACCGGCAGAAATCGGAACGCATGAGCCGTCCGATGTTCTGACGATCAGACAGCCGCTTTCGTCGATGGTGTCGAAAATGCCTGAAATGGTGGATGAACCCGATTGGATAGAGACCGGCTCGCCGAGTCCTGCGGCGCGCGCCAGCCATTGTTTGCGTATCTCGCGAAAGCCGCGGCCGTCGTCCCAGATGCCGCGATATTCCGACCAGGAGTCGGACAATGCGTTGAAAAGATCTTCGGCGCCGACCTGGACGCCAAGCGCGTTCAGCGAGGTCGCCGGGTACGGCGTGCCTTCGGGAAACGCGACCACGTTGGTGCCGATGCCGACCACCACCGCGAGCCGGTCATCGGCCATGGCTTCGGCCTCCAGCAAGATGCCGGCGAGCTTGGCACGCCCTGCCAGCACGTCGTTGGGCCATTTCAGCGCGAACTTCATATCTTCCGATCCAGGCGACCTGAGCCGCGCCTCCATGCTGACCCGCTGGAGGGCGGCTTCCAATGCCAGTCCCGCCGCAAAGCCGAGGGTGGCTGCGATGGCGGGCGACACGTCCATGACTTCAAGAATAGAACTGGCGAGATTGCCCCGCGGCGCGATCCACGGCCGATGCCGCCGTCCGCGCCCTGCGGTCTGCTCCGAGGTGACGAACCACATCGGGCCGCGCTCGCCGGTGCGGGCGCGGTCCATGGCTTCTACATTGGTTGAGCCGGTGCTGTCGAATGCCGCGAGCCGGTAGCCCGCTGCCGCGGCTCGCGGACCGAGCGAAAACCCCATCTAGAACAGCGACTTGGCGGCAAAAGCCGCCGCGCTGACCAGCGGCGCCGGATACACAAAGAACAGCACATTGAACAGACCGGCCACCGCCAGCACGGTGCGCAGCTCGACTCGCATCGGATCGAGCGAGCCTTTCGGCTCGTCGAAATACATCAGCTTGACGATGGTCAGGTAGTAATAGGCGCCGACCACGCTCGCCAGCACGCCGACCACGGCCAGCACGAACAGCCCGGCCTTGATGGCCGCGATAAAGACGTAGAACTTGGCAAAGAAGCCGGCCAGCGGCGGAATGCCGGCCAGCGAGAACAGGAACATGGCGAAGAAGAACGCCAGCAGCGGGTTGGTGCGCGACAAGCCTGCGAAGTCGCTGATCTTCTCGATAGGCTGGCCGTCCCGCTTCATGGTCAGGATGATGGCGAAGCTGCCCAGCGTCATCGCCACGTAGATCGCCATATAGACCAGCACGCCCTGCGCGCCTTCGGCGGTGCCGGCGGCGAGCCCGACCAGGGCAAAGCCCATATGGCCGATCGAGGAGTACGCCATCAGGCGTTTGATGTTGGTCTGGCCGATGGCCGCGAACGAGCCCAGCACCATCGAGGCGATCGAGACGAATACCACCACCTGCTGCCACTGAAGCATGATGCCCGGGAAGGCGGTCAGCGCGACGCGGGTAAACACCGCCATCGCGGCCACCTTGGGCGCAGAAGCAAAGAACGCGGTGACCGGGGTCGGCGCGCCCTCATAGACGTCGGGCGTCCACATGTGGAACGGCACCGCGGAGACCTTGAAGCACAGGCCGGCGAGCAGGAAGACGAGGCCAAACACGATGCCGACGCTGCCGGTGGTTGCGGCGGCGGCAATGCCAGTGAAGGTCACGGTGCCGGTGAAGCCATAGATCAGCGAGGCGCCGTACAGCAACATGCCGGACGACAGCGCGCCGAGTACGAAGTACTTCAGGCCGGCCTCGGTGGACTTGGCATTGTCGCGGTTGGAGGCGGCGACGACGTAGAGCGCGAGGCTCATCAGTTCGAGGCCGAGGTACAGCATGATCAGATCGCCGGCCGAGATCAGCACGAACATGCCGAGCGTCGAGAGCAGCACCAGGATGGCGTATTCGAAGATGCGTCGGGACTGATGCTCGAGGAACTCGCGCGACAGGATCAGCGTCACGCCGGAGCCGATCAGCGCCAGGATCTTCAGGAAACGGGCAAAGTCATCGACGATGAAGCTGCCGCCGAAGGTGACCAGTTTTCCGGCCGGCAGCATCAATTCGATGGCACCGACCACCACCAGCAGCACGACCGCCAGCACGGTTACCGGCCCGACGGTCTTGGGTCCGCCATAGGCACCCAGCATCAGCAGCACCATGGCGCCAACGGCGAGCACAAGCTCCGGCAGCACGGGCAGCAGCGAATATCCGGCGGTGTCAAAAGTCATTGCGCGTTGTCCTGACCTGCTGCGTTCATGGCAGCAGCGCGGCTGCCTTCACGGCAGTCACTGCGGTGGCATAATTGTTGACGAGGAGCTGTACCGAGGCGGCCGACATGTCGAGCACCGGCTTCGGATAGACGCCGAACCAAATGGTGAGAACGACCAGCGGCGCGAGCAGCACGCCTTCGCGGAAGGTGATGTCCTTGATCCCCTGCAGCGCCGGCTTGGTCAGCGCGCCGAACACCACCTTGCGGTACAGCCACAGGGCATAGCCTGCCGACAGGATAACGCCGGTCGCGGCCACGGTCGCCGTCGGGATGCTGGTCTTGAAAGTGCCGATCAGCGTCAGGAACTCGCCGACAAAGCCGGAAGTGCCGGGCAAACCGACATTGGCCATGGTGAACACCATGAACATCAGCGCGTAGAGCGGCATCCGGTTGACCAGGCCGCCATAGGCCGCGATCTCGCGGGTATGCAGTCGGTCGTAGACAATGCCGACGCAGAGGAATAGCGCGCCCGAGACGATGCCGTGGGAGACCATCTGGAACACCGCACCGGCGACACCCTGGGTATTGCCGGCAAAGATGCCCATGGTGACGAAGCCCATATGGGCGACCGACGAGTACGCAATCAGCTTCTTGATGTCTTCCTGCATCAACGCCACCAGCGAGGTGTAGACGATGGCGATGACCGAAAGCGCCATGACCAACGGCGTGAAGTACACCGAGGCGTCCGGGAACATCGGCAGCGAGAAGCGGAGGAAGCCGTAGCCGCCCATCTTCAGCATGATGGCGGCCAGCACCACGGAGCCCGCGGTCGGCGCCTCGACGTGCGCATCCGGCAGCCAGGTGTGCACCGGCCACATCGGCATCTTCACCGCGAACGAGGCGAAGAATGCAAGCCAGGCCCAGATCTGCAGGTTGCGCGGCACGGCGGTGTGCATCAGCGTCGGAATATCGGTGGTGCCGGCGTTCCAGTACAGCGCCATGATCGCCAGCAGCATCAGCACCGAGCCGAGCAGCGTATAGAGGAAGAACTTGAACGACGCGTAGACGCGGCGCGGGCCGCCCCAGACGCCGATGATCAGGAACATCGGGATCAGGCCGCCTTCGAAGAACAGATAGAACAGCACCAGATCCAGCGCCGAGAAGGTGCCGATCATCAGCGTTTCCAGGATCAGGAACGCCATCATGTATTCCGGCACGCGCTTGGTGATCGATTTCCACGACGCGAGGATGCAGAACGGCATCAGCGCGGTGGTCAGGATCACGAACGGCAGCGAAATGCCATCGACACCCATGTGATAGGTGATGGCGTTGGCGAGCCACGGTGCCTTCTCGACGAACTGGAAGTCGCCGTTGGCGCCATCGTAGCGCATCACCAGGATCAGCGAGACCGCGAAGGTGATCAGCGTTGCCCAGATCGAGATCCAGCGGGCATTGCGGTTGGCGGCCTCGTCGCCGCCGCGCGCCAGCAGATACACCAGAATCGCGCCGACGGTCGGCAGGAAGGTGACGACGGAGAGAATGGGCCAGGTCATGACGGAAGCCGACGACATCACTGGCCTCCCAGGCCGAATATGAACCAGGTGATCAACCCGGCGACGCCGATCAGCATCGCAAAGGCGTAGTGGTAGAGGTAGCCGGTCTGCATCTTGACCGCGCCGCGCGTGATATCGAGCACGCGCGCCGAGATGCCATCGGGGCCGAGGCCGTCGATGATCTTGCCGTCGCCGGTCTTCCACAGGAAGCGCCCGAGCCGTTTGGCGGGACGGACGAAGATCAGGTCATAGAGCTCGTCGAAGTACCACTTGTTGAGCAGGAACTTGTACAGCAGCGGATGCTGGCCGGCGAGTTCGACGGGCAAGTAAGGACGGCGGATGTAGAACATCCACGACACCAGGAAGCCTACGGCCATCATCACCGTCGGCAGATAGGCGATGCTTGCCGGGATGTGGTGCATCTCGTCGATAATATGTGCGTTGTTCTTCAGCGACTCGCGGAAGAACTCGTGCACGCCGTGACCGGCGAACAGCTCCTTGAACGGAAAGCCGGCCAGGATCGAACCGGCGCCGAGCACCGCCAGCGGCACCAGCATCCAGTACGGCGCCTCATGCGCGGCATCGTAATGCTTCTTGTCGTGCGGCTCGCCGTGGAAGGTCTTGAAGATCAGGCGCCAGGAATAGAACGAGGTCAGGCCGGCGGCGATCACCGTCATCAGGAAGCCGTACAGCGCGAACGGGTTGTGCGCGACATAGGCGGCCTCGATGATGGCGTCCTTGGAGAAGTAGCCGGCGGTCAGCGGGAAGCCGGTCAGCGCCAGGGTGCCGATCACCATCATGCTGTAGGTGAAGGGGATCTTGTCCTTCAGCCCGCCCATGTGGCGGATGTCCTGCTCGTGATGCATCGCGTAGATCACCGAGCCGGAGCCCAGGAACAGCAGCGCCTTGAAGAAGGCATGCGTGAACAGGTGGAACATGGCGACCGAATAGGCCCCTGCCCCCAGCGCCACGAACATGTAGCCGAGCTGCGAACAGGTCGAATAGGCGACGATGCGCTTGATGTCGTTCTGCACCAGACCGATGGTAGCGGCGAACAGCGCGGTGGTGCCGCCAACCAGCATGACGAAGGCCTGCGCGTTCGGCGCCAGCTCGAACAGCGGCGACATCCGCGCCACCAGGAACACGCCGGCGGTGACCATGGTCGCGGCATGGATCAGCGCCGACACCGGGGTCGGGCCTTCCATGGCGTCCGGCAGCCAGGTGTGCAGCAGGAACTGGGCCGACTTGCCCATCGCGCCCATGAACAGCAGCAGGCAGGTCAGGGTCAGTGCATCGGCATGCCAGCCGAAGAAGTCGATGGTCTTGCCGGCGAGACCGGGCGCGCTGGCGAAGATGGTATCGAAGTCGGTCGAGCCGATCAGCATGAAGATCGAGAAGATGCCGAGCAGGAAGCCGAAATCGCCGACCCGGTTGACCACGAAGGCCTTGATCGCCGCGGCATTGGCAGTCGGCTTCTGGTACCAGAACCCGATCAGCAGGTAGCTCGCCAGGCCGACGCCCTCCCAGCCGAAGAACAACTGCAGCAGGTTGTCGGCGGTCACCAGCATCAGCATCGCGAAGGTGAACAGCGAAAGGTAGGCCATGAAGCGCGGCCGGTTCGGATCGTCTTCCATGTAGCCGAGGGAATAGATGTGCACGAGCGACGACACGGTGGTGACGACGACCAGCATCACCGCGGTGAGCGTATCCACCCGCAGCGTCCAGGACAGCTGCAGGTCGCCCGAGGTGATCCACGGCATTAATACCACGCGCGCATCGTGGTGCATGAAGCCGACATCGATCAGCGTCATCCAGGACAGTACGGCGGAGACCACGAGAAGCACGGAGGTGATCAGCTCGGCAGCGCGCGAACCGGCGGCAGCCGGCTCGACCGCGTGATGGTCGTCGTGGCCGTGATCGTCGCCGGCGTGGTCTTCATGGGCATGCGCGGCATGGCCGTGCGCATCGTCGTGATGATCGAGTTCGTCGCCGCTCGGGTTGCGCGCATGCGCGCCCGACAGAGCGATCAGGCCCGCGATGAGCGCGCCGATCAGCGGCAGGAATACAAGAGCCTGGATCATAGCTGGCTCAGCCCTTCATCAGATTGACGTCTTCAACCGCGATCGAGCCGCGGTTGCGGAAATAGACCACCAGAATGGCGAGCCCGATGGCGGCCTCGGCTGCGGCCACGGTCAGCACCAGCAACGCGAACACCTGGCCGACGATGTCGCCGAGATGCGTCGAGAACGCCACGAAGTTGATGTTGACGGCGAGCAGGATCAGTTCGACCGACATCAGGATGACGATCACGTTCTTGCGGTTGAGGAAGATGCCGAGAATACCGAGCGTGAACAGGATCGCGCCGACCGCCAGGTAGTGTCCGAGACCGATCGTCATTTCACCCACTCCCCGGCGTCGGCATCCTGCAGGCCCTGCCCGGCCGTGACCTTGCGCACGTCCATGGCGAGGGCCGGTGTGCGAGCGTTCTGCACGTTGATGTCCTGGCGCTTGACGTTCGACTTGTGGCGCAGCGTCAGCACGATGGCGCCGATCATGGCCACCAGCAGGATCATGGCGGCAAGCTGGAAGTAATGGATGTACTTCGTATACAGCACCAGGCCGAGCGCCTCGGTGTTGCTGATATTGGCCGGGATCGCCGCCGTGATCGACTTGGTCACGGCCGGGTTCATTACCCAGCCGCCGACCACGAGCAGCAACTCGGCGAGGAAGATCACGCCGATCAGGAGACCGAACGGCAGGTATTCGATGAAGCCCTCGCGCAGCTGCGTGAAATCGACGTCGAGCATCATGATGACGAACAAGAACAGCACCGCGACCGCACCGACATAGACGACGATCAGGAGCATCGCCAGGAACTCGGCGCCCATCAGGATGAACAGACCGGACGCGTTGACGAAAGCGAGGATCAGGAACAGCACGGAGTGCACAGGATTGCGCGAGGCAATCACCATCACCGCGCTGGCGACGCAGACGCCGGCGAACAAGTAGAAGAACAGTGCGGGAAGGATCATGACTCTGTCCTACCGGTACGGCGCGTCGAGTTCGATGGATTTTGCAAGCTCGCGCTCCCAGCGGTCGCCGTTGGCGAGCAGCTTCGCCTTGTCATAGTACAATTCCTCACGCGTCTCGGTCGCGAATTCGAAATTCGGTCCCTCGACGATCGCATCCACCGGACAGGCCTCCTGGCACAATCCGCAATAGATGCACTTCACCATGTCGATGTCGTAGCGCACGGTGCGGCGGGTGCCGTCGTTGCGACGCGGGCCGGCCTCGATGGTGATGGCCTGCGCCGGACACACGGCTTCGCACAGCTTGCAGGCGATGCAGCGTTCCTCGCCGTTCGGATAGCGGCGCAGCGCATGCTCGCCACGGAAACGCGGCGAGATCGGCCCCTTCTCGAACGGGTAATTCAGCGTCGGCTTCGGCTTGAAGAAATAGCGCATGGCGAGAAAGAACGCCGAAACGAATTCCGTCAGCAGCAGCGAATGAGCGGTTGCCCTGATATTCATAGTGACCTCATTTCGGAGCAAGCCCCCCGAATTGCAGCACCGCGGCGACGATCACGACCATCGCCAGCGACAGCGGCAGAAACACCTTCCAACCCAGCCGCATCAGCTGGTCGTAGCGGTAGCGCGGCACGATCGCCTTCGCCATCGCAAACATGAAGAACATGAAAAATACCTTGAGCACGAACCAGATGATTCCGGGCACCCAGGTGAACGGCGCGAACGGGATCGGCGACAGCCAGCCGCCGAGGAACAGGATGGTGCCGAGCGCGCACATGGTGGTGATGGCGACGTATTCGCCGAGCATGAACAGCAGATACGGCGTCGAGCCGTATTCGGTCATGAAGCCGGCCACCAGTTCCGATTCGGCCTCGACCAGATCGAACGGCGGACGGTTGGTTTCCGCCAGCGCCGAGACGTAGAAGATCACGAACATCGGGAACAGCGGCAGCCAGTACCAGCCGAGCATGCCCCACTTGCCGTTCTGAGCCTCGACCACCGCGGTCAGATTCAGCGAACCGACGCACAGCAGCACGGTGATGATAACGAAGCCGATCGAGACTTCGTAGGACACCATCTGCGCAGCGGAACGAAGGGCTGCGAGGAACGGATATTTCGAGTTCGACGACCAGCCGGCCATGATGACGCCGTACACGCCCAGCGACGAGATCGCGAGGATGTAGAGCACGCCGACATTGATGTCGGCGATCACCCAGCCGACGTCCATCGGGATCACGGCCCAGGCCGCGAGCGCCAGCACGCAGGACACCAACGGCGCCAGCAGGAACACGCCCTTGTTGGCGCTGGAGGGAACCACCGGCTCCTTCAGCACGAACTTCAGGAGATCCGCGAAGGACTGCAGCAGGCCGAACGGACCTACCACGTTGGGCCCGCGGCGAATCTGCACCGCCGCCCAGATCTTGCGATCCGCCAGCAGGATATAGGCGATGGCGATCAGCAGCACGACGAGCAGAAGCAGGCTCTGCGCGATCATGATGATCAGCGGCCACAGGGTACTGGTCCAGAATTCAGCCATCGGTTTACTCCGCCGCCGTCAGCATCTGGCCGGAGGCCAGGCGGGAACATTCCGCCATGATAGCTGACGCGCGCGCGATCGGGTTGGTCAGGTAGAAATCCTCAACGGAGCTCTTGAACGCCGTCTTCTCGACGCTGCCGGCTCTGCCCGCAAGGGTCTTGATCGCACCGGCATCGCCGGCCTCGATCTGGTCGAGCCGTATCAGATGCGGCACCGCCTTGAAGATCGCCTGCCGTAACGCGGCCAGCGAGTCGTAGGGCAGCTTGTGGCCCAGCACATCGGACAGTGCGCGGATCACCGCCCAGTCCTCCCGGGCTTCGCCGGGCGGGAACGCGGCGCGCGCCGCCATCTGCACGCGGCCTTCGGTGTTGACGTAGAGGCCGGATTTTTCGGTATAGGCCGCGCCCGGCAGGATCACGTCGGCGCGGTGCGCACCGCGGTCGCCATGGGTGCCGATATAGACCACGAAGGTGCCGTCGGCGACCTGGACGTCATCGGCGCCGAGCGAGAACAGCAGGTCGAGCGACCCCGCGGTGCTCATCTGTGCGACGCTGAGGCTGCCGGCGCTCGGCGCAAAGCCGATATCGAGCGCGCCGACCTTGGAGGCCGTCGCCTGCAGCACGGCAAAGCCGTTCCAGCCATCCTTGATGGCGCCAAAGTCGGACGCCAGCTTCGCCGCCATCGCGAGCACCGCCACACCATCGGCGCGCGATACCGCGCCGGCACCGACCAGCACGATCGGCTTCTTGGCGTTCTTCAGGATATCGGCGAAGGCATTCTTGCCGGCGGCGAGATCGCCCAGCGAGTCCGTGCCCGCGCCGAGATAATCATAGAGATAAGTCAGGTCGGCCTTCTCGCCGATCACGCCGATCTTGAGCTGGCCGGTCCGCCAGCGCTTGCGGATGCGCGCGTTGAGAACGGCGGCTTCCTTGCGCGGGTTGGAGCCGACGATCAAAATCGCGTCGGCCTCTTCGATGCCGGCGATGGTCGGGTTGAAGATGTAGGAGGCACGGCCGGCGGCCGGATCGAAGGCGGCGCCTTGGGTGGCCAAATTGGCCGAGCCCATGCCGGCCAGCAACTGCTTCAGCGCGAACATCTCCTCAACGGCGGCGAGGTCGCCGGCGATGGCACCGACCTTCTTGGCATCGGTGCGCGCGACCTTGGCAGCGATGGCGCTAAACGCTTCCGCCCAGGTCGCGGCGCGCAGCTTGCCGTTCTCGCGGACGAAAGGCCGGTCCAGCCGCTGGGTGCGCAGGCCATCGACGATGTGGCGGGTCTTGTCGGAAATCCATTCCTCGTTCACCGCCTCGTTGACGCGCGGCAGAATGCGCATCACTTCGCGGCCGCGGGTATCGACGCGGATCGCAGATCCCACGGCGTCCATCACGTCGATCGACTGCGTCTTGCCGAGCTCCCAAGGGCGCGCGGCGAAGGCGTAGGGTTTCGAGGTCAGCGCGCCCACCGGGCAGATATCGACCAGGTTACCCTGCAATTCGCTCGTCAGTGCGGTCTCGAGATAGGAGGTGATCTCCATGTCCTCGCCGCGGCCGGTGGCGCCCATCTCGGGCACGCCGCAGACTTCGGTGGCGAAACGGACGCAGCGCGTGCACTGGATGCAGCGGTTCATCGAGGTCTTGACCAGCGCGCCGAGGTACTTGTCCTCGACCGCGCGCTTGTTCTCGGCAAAGCGGCTGGAATCGACGCCGTAGCCCATCGCCTGATCCTGCAGATCGCACTCGCCGCCCTGATCGCAGATCGGGCAATCCAAGGGGTGGTTGATCAGCAGGAATTCCATCACGCCCTCGCGGGCCTTCTTGACCATCGGCGACTTGGTGGAAATCTCCGGCGGTTCTCCCTTGGGACCAGGTCGGCAGTCGCGCACGCCCCAGGCGCAGCTTGCCACCGGCTTCGGTCCGCCCTTCACCTCGACCAGACACATCCGGCAATTGCCGGCGATCGACAGCCGCTCGTGGTAGCAAAAGCGTGGGATCTCGGCGCCCGCCGCCTCGCATGCCTGCAACAGCGTGTACTCCGCGGGGACATCGATCTCTTTGCCGTCGATGATAAGTTTGGTCATTTCTGTTCCGTAGCTCTCACGATGAGCGAAGCGTCAAGTAAACCAGGAGCGCGATCGTGACCGCGATTCCCATAATCATGCCGAGCCGCTCTAGATTGGCCACAACTCGTAGAAAGCAATTCATGGTTTTCGTCGCCATCACCACCTCCTCTGCCAAACGTTACTCCGCCGCGACCATATGCGCGGGATCGAGAATGCCCTGGTCATCGACGCTGGCCTTGCGGCTGAAATCGTCGATGCGGCGTTCGATCTCCGGGCGGAAGGCGCGGATCAGGCCCTGCACCGGCCACGCGGCGGCGTCGCCGAGCGCGCAGATGGTATGGCCTTCGACCTGCTTGGTGACTTCCAGCAGCATGTCGATCTCGCGCTTGTGGGCGCGGCCCTCGACCATGCGGTTGAGCACGCGCCACATCCAGCCGGTGCCCTCCCGGCACGGCGTGCACTGGCCGCAGCTCTCATGCTTGAAGAAGTAGCTGATGCGGGCGATCGCCGCGACCACGTCGGTGGACTTGTCCATGACGATGACGCCGGCGGTGCCGAACGACGACTTCACCGCGCGGGTGCCGTCGAAATCCATGATCAGCTCTTCGCAATCCGCCGCCGGGATCAGCGGGCACGAGGCGCCGCCGGGAATGATCGCCAGCAGATTGTCCCAGCCGCCGCGGATGCCGCCGCCGTGCTTCTCGATCAACTCGCGGAACGGAATGCTCATGGCGTCTTCAACGACGCAGGGTGTATTGACGTGGCCGGAGATGCCGTAAAGCTTGGTGCCGACATTGTTGGGCCGGCCGATGCTGGCGAACCAGCCGGCGCCGCGACGCAGGATGTCCGGCGCCACCGCGATCGATTCCACGTTGTTCACCGTAGTCGGGCAGCCGTACAGACCAACGTTGGCCGGGAATGGCGGCTTCAGCCGCGGCTGGCCCTTCTTGCCCTCGAGGCTCTCCAGCAGCGCGGTCTCCTCGCCGCAGATATAGGCGCCGGCGCCGTGAGCGACGTAGAGGTCGAACGGGAAACCGTGGACGTTGTCCTTGCCGATCAGCTTCGCCGCATAGGCCTGGTCGATCGCCGCCTGCAGGTGCTCGCGCTCGCGGATGAATTCACCGCGCACGTAGATATAGCCGACGTGGGCGCCCATGGCGCAGCCCGCAATCAGGCAGCCTTCGACCAGCAGATGCGGGTCGTGCCGCATGATCTCGCGATCCTTGCAGGTGCCGGGCTCGGATTCGTCGGCGTTGACGACGAGGTAGCTCGGCCGGCCATCGGACGAATCCTTCGGCATGAACGACCACTTCATGCCGGTTGGGAAGCCCGCCCCGCCGCGGCCGCGCAGGCCAGACGCTTTCATTTCGGCGACGATCCAGTCGCGGCCCTTGTCGAGAACGGCCTTGGTACCGTCCCACGCGCCGCGACGGCGCGCGCCCTCGAGGCCCCAGTCCTCTAGGCCGTAGAGATTGCGGAAGATGCGGTCCTTGTCGTCGAGCATGGCTTCCTCGATCAGCGATTGGCTTGCTTGTAGGCGAGCATTGCGGCGCAAGCGCCGAACACCACGGCCCACAGCAGGCTTGATTCAAGCGTGGCGCTCAAGAAGAAGCGCTGCAGCAGAAATATGAAGGTTGCGGCCGCAGCGGTATGCAGGGCGACGTAGAGCCACTTGTTCATAGCTGCGGCACCTGTGCGCGTTGCGGAAATCACAAAATCCAACATCATTTTTTCGGGGCCTTCTTGGAGCCCGAACCGGAAGGCGTATTTTCCTTGGTCGCGTCGGCCGCAGGCGCTTTCGGCGCCGGGCTCTCGCGGTCGCTGGCGGACTTGGTCGGCTTCTTGGCGTCGCCGTCGGCGAGCGCCGGTTCCTTCGGCGCGTCCAGTTCGATCGCCGGGCGCGTCATGGCACCGCCACCGATCAGCGTGCGTGCGCCGCCCTCAGGCGCCGCGAACTGGCGCCCGATCTGCGAACCGGGCTTCGGCGGCATGCCGGCGGCAAAGCCATCGATCAGTTTATTGAAGCTCTCCTTGGTGAGGTCTTCGTAAGTGTCGCTCCAGATCATCGCCATCGGGGCATTGACGCAGGCGCCGAGGCATTCGACCTCTTCCCAACTGAAATCGCCATCATCAGACAGGTGGAACGGATCGTGGTGGATGCGGTGCTGGCAGACGTCAATGATGTCGCCGGCGCCACGCAGCATGCAGGGCGTGGTGCCGCAGACCTGGATATGCGCCTTCTTGCCAACCGGCTGTAGCTGGAACTGAGTGTAAAAAGTCGCGACTTCGAGCACGCGGATATACGGCATCCCCAGCATATCGGCGACGTAGCGGATGGCGGCTTCCGAAACCCAGCCGGCATGCTGCTCCTGCGCGCGCCACAGAATCGCAATGACCGCAGATGCCTGCCGGCCTGCCGGATATTGCGCGATCTGCTTCTGCGCGAACGCGAGGTTCTCCGGCGTGAAGGCGAAGGTCGCGGGCTGCAGTTCTTTCGGTGCCAGGCGGCGGACGGACATGTCTAGTCTCTCATTGAGTGCGGCGCGACGCGCTCGCATTCAGGCTGTTGATACGATCGAGCCAAAACGCGCTCGCGGTGCCGAACACGTTGTAACCCACGTTGGTGGAAACCTTGATGCGGTCGAGAATGGAAAGGTCGGCCACGGTCTCGAAGCGGTTGCTTGCGGGATCGCGCACGAACAGCTTCAGCGGCGTGTGTTCGAGGATAAAGCGCGACACCGTGTGGGCGGGGTCGTTGCCGTGCTCTTCGCACATGATCACCGAGTCGGCCTGCAGCAAACGCGTGCCGCCCTTGATGGCTTCGATCTCGACGCCTTCGACGTCGAGCTTGATCAGGTACTTGCCGTTCGCCGACACCCTGCCGTCATCGAGCAGATCGTCGAGCGCCAGCACCGGCACCTGCTCGCCCGCGGCATCGGCCGCGCCGGCGATGCTGAACGCCTCGTGCTTGGTGCCGGAAAGGTTGGCCGTACCGCGAACCGCGCCGATCGCACATTTGATCGGCTCGAAGCGGCCGCCGTTGATCCTGGCGTTGTTGCTCAATTTGGCGAAATTTTGCGCCGACGGCTCGATCGCGATCGCCTTGTGCGCGCCGAACGGCGCGCTCGAAACCAGCACTGACCAGTAGCCGTAATTCGCGCCACAATCGAGCAGGGTGTAATCGACATCGACGGAATGCCGGAACAGCAGTTCAAGTTCGTCCTCGTAGGAAAATGCGGGATCGAGTAGCTTGCTCCAGTAGCCATCGCTGAACGGAAACGCGAACAGCGCGTCCGGATTGAGTTTCACCACGATGTCGCGGCTCGGCACTGCGGTGCGCAGCAGATTGGCGCACATGATGTAGCCGCGATGCGAGAACGGCGCCGACAACCTGCAGCCCGCCATCAGCGCGAACGCGGCCAGACGCTCCCAGGGATTGACACCCTGGAAAGCGCCGGAGGCCCGGTCGAACTGAATGGGAGCCTGCGCGGATGTCACCGATCGACCTCTCCGAACACGATGTCGAGCGAGCCGAGGATCGCGGAGACGTCGGCGAGCAGATGGCCCTTGCAGATGAAGTCCATCGCCTGCAGGTGCGCGAAGCCCGGCGCGCGGATCTTGCACTTGTAGGGCTTGTTGGTTCCGTCGGAGACCAGGTACACGCCGAACTCGCCCTTCGGCGCTTCGACGGCGACATAGACCTCGCCTTCCGGCACCCGAAAACCTTCGGTGTAGAGCTTGAAGTGATGGATCAACGCTTCCATCGAGCGCTTCATCTCGCCACGACGCGGAGGCGAGACCTTGTGGTCATCGACGACCACCGGGCCCTGCCCGTCCGGCGCGCGCAGCTTGGCGATGCACTGCTTCATGATCCGCACCGACTGGCGCATTTCTTCCATACGGATGCAGTAGCGGTCGTAGCAGTCGCCGTTCTTGCCGATCGGAATGTCGAAATCCATCTCGGCGTAGCATTCATAGGGCTGCGACTTGCGCAGATCCCACGCCGCGCCCGAGCCACGCACCATGACGCCCGAAAAGCCCCAGGCCCAGCATTCGTCGAGCGACACCACGCCGATGTCGACGTTGCGCTGCTTGAAGATGCGGTTGCCGGTGAGCAGGGTTTCGAGATCGGCGACCACGCCCAGGAACGGCTCGCACCACGCCTCGATATCGTCGATCAGTTTCGGTGGCAGATCCTGATGAACGCCGCCGATTCGAAAGTAGGCTGCATGCATGCGCGAGCCGGACGCCCGCTCGTAGAACACCATCAGCTTCTCGCGTTCCTCGAAGCCCCACAGCGGCGGCGTCAGCGCGCCGACATCCATGGCCTGCGTGGTCACGTTGAGAAGATGCGACAGGATGCGGCCAATCTCGCAGTACAGCACGCGGATCAACTGGCCGCGACGCGGCACCTCGATGCCGAGCAGCTTTTCCGCCGCGAGGCAAAAAGCGTGCTCCTGATTCATCGGCGCGACGTAATCGAGCCGGTCGAAATACGGAAGCGCCTGCAGATACGTCTTTTGCTCGATCAGTTTCTCGGTGCCGCGATGAAGCAGACCGATATGCGGATCGACGCGCTCGACGACTTCGCCGTCGAGTTCGAGCACCAAGCGCAGCACGCCATGCGCGGCCGGATGCTGCGGTCCGAAATTGATCGTAAAGTTGCGCTGATTTTGGTGAGTCATGGTCAGACTTTCGAGCCTGCCTTCTCGTCGCCCGGCAGCACGGGATAGTCCGCGCCTTCCCAAGGCGAGAGGAAATCGAATTTACGGAATTCCTGATTGAGCCGCACCGGTTCATAGACCACGCGCTTCTCGGCATCGTCGTAACGCACCTCGACGAAGCCGGTCAGCGGGAAATCCTTCCGCAACGGATGACCGTCGAAACCGTAATCGGTCAGCAGCCGGCGCATGTCCGGATGGCCGGTGAAGATCACGCCGTAGAGATCGTAGCATTCGCGCTCGAACCAGTCCGCGCCGGGAAACACGTCGATGATCGAAGGCACCTGCGTGGTCTCGTCGGCCTCGGCGCGCAGCCTGATCCGCGCGTTCATCGT
>NZ_JAQGJD010000119.1 GCF_028290785.1 Tardiphaga sp.
TCCGATGCAGTCGGCGTTGCGTTGGTGGTGTCGTTGTCGTTGGCCTGCTTCAGGTCACGGTCGGTCACGCAACCCTGCCAATTATTGGTGCTGTAAGCTGTCCACGTCTTGCTCGCAGCTTTGCAAGTGGCCTTGGTGTAGTATTGCGTACTGCTGCAGTTGCCATAGTCGTTCGAGTCGGAGTTCCTGTAATTACCGGGAAGCCGGGCGTGCCAGTCTAGCCAGGCGGCCGACTTGTTCGAGGTTCCAACGTTGACCATCTCGTTGAACGGGATGATCGAAATATAGACGTCGGCGGTCTGGGTTGCCGACGCTTTCAGGGTATCGATCAGCTTCTTAGCCGCGGTCTTCATCGCCGCGAGCTTGCCGTCGTCAGCCATCGAGCCGGTGACGTCGAGTGCCATCGCCACGCGCAACCGGGTTGATCCCCAGGTCGAGGTCGAACTGGCATTGACCGGAAGCTGAGTGAAGCCTGCAACCTTCATAAAGGAAGTTGGCAAACTTCCCGTCGTGTTCACCACGACCGTGGAGGTGCCATCTGATGACTTGGCCGTATAAGTCGCGGTCACCGTGATGTTGCTGACGCCGGCGGCCGAATACAGTGCTTTGAAATACGCCTCCGCCTTGGTTTGGATGTCGGTCGCTTTGATGGCGCCAGCCGCAAAATCCTTGGACACCATGAGCGCGGCGGAATCCGCTGCCCCCTGCATGGCGGAGCGTGCAGCGCTGGCCCTCGCATAATCGACGGCGGCGCCGACGAAGGCCAGCAAGGGAACAAGGGCGATCGCGAAGATGACGGCGATGTTGCCGCCCTCGGCCTGGGCAAACCGCGCCAGCGGCCTCTGTCGACGTGAAATCATCCGAATAGACATTGCCATCACCAGAAGCTGTGTTTCTGGTCGGCTTTTCGACCCCCGGGGCTGAACAGGTGGTAAAGCGCGGCTGATAAAATCGGTAAATTGCCGTCTATTGGGCGCGCTGACTGATTCCTTGCGCGCCATGGTCAACGGCCGCTAAAGCGCCGACCCGCGATTTTGGCTAAATCGACCAGGATCGGTTAACCCTTGCGAGGTGGTGGCGCACCGCCGCTCCGGCGCGGAGCTGGGTACAAGCCGTCTTCCTGCGCTTGCGGACAGGCGCGCCGGAACCCATATTCACACCGTCGGTCCAGCCGATGGGACGGCGCCGATCAGGAGCGGCGATCCGGCAAGTTTACCCCAGATCGGGATGGCATCCTTGCGAGGCCGTCCTTTGGGACTGTGCAATTCCTGTGGGGACTTCGAATACACACGCCATGTTCCAGACAGATTCCAAATTCACGCCACACGCGATGCAGATGCCCGTTGTTCAGCCTGTCCTCAAGCGCGCAGCCCACGACCGGCCGGTCGGGATGGCCGACGACGAAGGTCGCTCGGGCGCGCCAGCCGGGCCGACCACGTCGGTCATCACCAAGGTCAAGCCGAAGACCAAGAAGCCGAACCTTTATCGCGTGCTGATCCTGAACGACGATTACACGCCGATGGAGTTCGTCGTTCACGTGCTGGAGAAATTTTTCCAGAAGGATGTCGAGGCGGCGACTCAGATCATGCTGCACGTCCACCACCACGGAATCGGCGAGTGCGGCATTTTCACCTACGAGATCGCCGAGACCAAGGTGACGCAGGTGATGGATTTTGCGCGCAAGCACCAGCACCCTTTGCAATGCGTGATGGAAAAGAAGTAGCCTCTCTGCGAGCCCCGGAAGTGGGAACGGGTCTTGCATTGATATGAGCCGGAGCTTCGGCGTGTCGTCGGCCAGTCATCCCCGTGGATTCTGGCGCAGGGGATGCATCGACTCAGGAGAGACACCAAGCATCGGGAACCCCATCTTCCGCCACGATCATACGTACCTATATGAAATGTTCCTGTTGCCTGCGGCGGCAACGACGATCATGATGGCGGGGGCCAAAGAGGACGCGGAATGCCAACTTTTTCTCAAAGCCTAGAACAATCGCTGCATCGCGCGCTCTCGATCGCGAACGAGCGACATCACCAATATGCCACCCTGGAACATCTGCTGTTGTCGCTGGTCGATGACTCCGATGCGGCTGCGGTGATGCGGGCTTGCAGCGTCGATCTCGACAAGCTGCGTACCAGCCTGGTGAATTATCTCGAAACCGAATTCGAAAACCTGGTGACGGATGGTGCCGATGACGCCAAGCCGACCGCCGGTTTCCAGCGCGTCATCCAGCGCGCCGTGATCCATGTGCAGTCGTCGGGCAGGGAGGAAGTGACCGGCGCCAATGTGCTGATCGCGATCTTCGCCGAGCGCGAAAGCCACGCCGCGTATTTCCTGCAAGAGCAGGACATGACGCGCTACGACGCGGTCAACTACATCAGCCACGGCATTGCCAAGCGTCCCGGCGTCTCGGAAGCGCGTCCGGTGCGCGGCGTCGATGAAGAGACCGAGACCAAGAATGGCGACGACAGCAAGAAGAAGGGCGAGGCGCTCGATACCTATTGCGTCAACCTCAACAAGAAGGCGCGTGACGGCAAGATCGATCCGGTGATCGGACGCAATTCCGAGATCAACCGCGCGATCCAGGTGCTGTGCCGCCGCCAGAAGAACAACCCGCTGTTCGTCGGCGAAGCCGGCGTCGGCAAGACCGCGATCGCCGAAGGCCTCGCCAAGCGCATCGTCGATAGCGAAGTGCCGGAAGTGCTGGCGGCTGCCACGGTGTTCTCGCTCGACATGGGCACGCTGCTGGCCGGCACCCGATACCGCGGCGACTTCGAGGAGCGCCTGAAGCAGGTGCTCAAGGAACTCGAAGCGCATCCGAACGCGATCCTGTTCATCGACGAGATCCACACCGTGATCGGCGCCGGCGCGACCTCCGGCGGCGCGATGGATGCCTCGAATTTGCTCAAGCCTGCCTTGGCTTCGGGCACGATCCGCTGCATGGGATCGACCACCTACAAGGAATACCGCCAGCACTTCGAGAAGGATCGCGCACTGGTGCGCCGGTTCCAGAAAATCGACGTCAACGAACCGACCGTCGAGGACGCGATTGCGATCCTGAAGGGGCTGAAGCCTTATTTCGAGGACTACCACAAGCTGAAGTACACCAACGAGGCGATCGAAGCCGCGGTGCAACTGTCGTCGCGCTACATCCACGACCGCAAGCTACCGGACAAGGCGATCGACGTGATCGACGAATCCGGCGCGGCGCAGATGCTGGTGGCCGAAAACAAGCGCAAGAAGACCATCGGCATCAAGGAAATCGAGACCACGATCGCGACCATGGCGCGGATTCCGCCCAAGAGCGTGTCGAAGGACGATGCCGAGGTGCTGCGTCATCTCGAGAGCACGTTGAAGCGCGTGGTGTTCGGCCAGGACAACGCCATCGAGGCGCTGTCGGCATCGATCAAGCTGGCCCGCGCCGGTCTGCGCGAGCCGGAGAAGCCAATCGGCTCCTATCTGTTCTCGGGCCCGACCGGTGTCGGCAAAACCGAAGTGGCGAAGCAACTGGCGGCGTCGCTCGGCGTCGAACTGATCCGCTTCGACATGTCGGAATACATGGAACGCCATACCGTCTCGCGGCTGATTGGCGCGCCTCCGGGCTATGTCGGCTTCGACCAGGGCGGCCTTTTGACCGACGGCGTCGATCAGCATCCGCATTGCGTGGTACTGCTCGACGAAATCGAGAAGGCCCATCCGGATCTCTACAACGTGCTGCTGCAGATCATGGATCACGGCCGGCTCACCGATCACAACGGCAAGCAGGTCAACTTCCGCAACGTGATCCTGATCATGACCACCAATGCGGGCGCTGCCGACATGGCACGCCAGGCGTTCGGCTTCACGCGCAGCAAGCGGGAAGGCGACGACCACGAGGCGATCAACCGGCAGTTCGCACCGGAATTCCGCAACCGTCTCGATGCCATCGTCTCGTTCGCGCATCTCAATGCCGACGTGATCGGCATGGTGGTGGAGAAGTTCGTTCTGCAGCTAGAGGCCCAGTTGGCCGATCGCGACGTCACGATCGAACTGTCCGAGCCCGCCAAGGCCTGGCTGGTGAAGCATGGTTACGACGAGCAGATGGGCGCGCGGCCGATGTCGCGCGTGATCCAGGAGCACATCAAGAAGCCGCTCGCCGACGAACTGCTGTTCGGCAAGCTGAAGGACGGCGGCCACGTCCGCGTGGTGCTGATGACCGACGAGCCGGTGCTCGGCGTCGAACAGGAGCGGATCGGATTCGAATATGTCGATGGTCCGGTGACGCCGAAGCCGGAGAAGCTGCCGGGCAAGCGCACGACGGTGCGCAAGCCGAAGCCGGGCGGTCCCGGCGGATCGAAAGGTCCCGCCAAGCCGCTGGTCAAGGCATAGGCTTCAGGCGACTTAACAAACGAAAACGGCCGGCGAGAAATCGCCGGCCGTTTTGGTTTGCGATGTCGGTGCAGCCGTCATTGCGAGTAGCGAAGCGACGCGGCAATCCAGAGCCACAGGCGAAGACTGGATTGCTTCGTCGCAAGGGCTCCTCGCAATGACGGGGAGGGGACGATGCTCGACCGCCTATTGCCCCAGCAAATCGTTGATCTTGCGCTGCAGCTGCCGCTTTTTCTTTTCAGACTTGCGCAGCCGCTCTGCGAGATCGGAGACCGGCGCAATCTGGTCCGACGGATCGGTGAAGGCGACGCCGACGATGTTGTCGCGCCACCAGATGATTTTCGCGAGAAACGATTTGCCCTTGCGCGCGATCGCCAGCGAGATCTGTTCCTTTGGCAGCCGCGCGCCGCTCTTGAATTCGATGCGGGCGCCATGCTCCGAGATGTCGCGCACGACGCAGTCCTTCGGCGGCCGGGCATCGCTGGACGCGATGCCGCCAAAGATCACCTTGTCCCGCACGTCCTTGCGACGCTCATCCATCTTGCATCTCTCCCTGTCCGCCGCCGGACTGTATCCGGTTGTGCAAGGCAGGGAAGTCGGGGACGGCGAGACGTGTCGTTAACGTAAACCAAGTGTTGCCGGGCAGGGTTGGAAAGCCGGCGTTACGCCGCCGTTTCGCGCAGGCCGCGCGCGACGGCCTTCTGGGCGTCGAATTCGGCGCGGCGCCGCGCCAGTTCTTCGGCGCCGAGCAACGCGACATTGTTGTAGTCGCGCTTCCAAGCGACGTCGGCGCGCCAGCGCAGCGGAGACTGCACCGTGGTCTGCGGCCCCGCCGCCGATTCCAGCACGCGCAGCGCCAGGTCCAGCGTGAACGCCTGCGAGTCCTTGTCATGCGGCTTGCCGGCGGAATTGCCGAGCGGGAAGTCGCTGAACAGGAACCGCGGCACGGCGGCGTGTTCGACGATGTCCTTGGCGCAGCCCATTACCACGGTAGAGATGCCGTTGGCCTCCAGATGCCGCGCCACCAGGCTGATGGTCTGGTGGCAGACCGGGCAGTTCGGCACCAGCACGGCGGCATCGACGCCGTCGGCGCGGCAGCGCGCCAGGATTTCCGGCGCATCGGTTTCGATCGTGACCCGGTGGCTGCGGTTCGTCGGCGCGCCGTAAAAGCGAGGCGCGACTTCGCCGATCCGTCCGGCGGCAAGTGCGTGGAGCGCGGGCAGCGGAAACCAGGTGCCGCTGTCGTCCGCCGTGGTATGCACGCGGTCATAAGCAATGTGCGAGATGCGCAGGTCGTGGCTCTGCGAAGTGTCGCCGTCATAGACCTGGTAGAATTTGGCACCGCCATTGTATTTAGCGCCCGGGCCCTGATCGCCGCGTGCGGGATCGAACGGCGCGGCGGTGGTGACGATGGCCACGCGCGACTGCGCCAGCGGCTTTCGCAACGGCTGGAACGGCGCATCGATATAATGCGCCCAGCGGTAGGGGGTGTCGTAGCCGATCGCCATGTAATAGTCGCGGGTGCGCGCCATATAGGGGATCGGCACGTCATCTTCGGCGGCAAAGCCGGGCTTCATCTCGGTCATGATGGCCTCCCGTTTCCGCCCCATTTCATTCATAGCTAGCTGCTTCGATCCCGGTGTCAAGAACCGCAGGACCCGATGACACGACGCGCGGCCATCATCTGCCGGATGCTTTGCATGGCCACTTCGTTGCTGGCGGCGCTCGCGCCTGCGCGCAGCGAGGAGGCGCTGTCGCCCCAGGAGTTGGCCAAGCCCGGCGCGGACCGGATGATGCCGATGGTTACGGAAACGCCAGGCAAGGCCGCCGATACCGCGCGCGATTCCGGCACGCGCGAGTCGATGTGCCTGATGATCGAATCCGCGGCCAGGGCCAGCGAACTGCCGCTGGAATTCTTTGCCCGCGTGATCTGGCAGGAGAGCCGCTTTCAATCTGACGCCGTCGGTCCCGTGACCCGCAACGGCCAGCGCGCGCAGGGCATCGCGCAGTTCATGCCGGGCACCGCGAACGAGCGGCGGTTGCTCGATCCGTTCGATCCGGTACAGGCGCTGCCGAAATCGGCGGAATTCCTCAAGGAGTTGCGCGGCCAGTTCGGCAATCTCGGCCTCGCGGCGGCGGCCTACAATGCCGGGCCGCGCCGCGTGCAGGACTGGCTCGACGGCAAGGGCTACATGCCCTCGGAGACCCGCAACTACGTGTTCGCCATCACCGGCGCGTCGGTGGACGACTGGCAGGCCGCCGGCCGCAACGGCAAGACGCCGGAGCGGCTGCCGACCTCGAACTGCCGCGAATTGATGGCGCTCCTGCGCCGGGCGCCGAATCCGTTCATCGCGCAACTCGAGCAGCGCGTAAAGCTAGGCGAGAACAGGCCGTGGGGCGTGCAACTCGCCGGCGGCTTCAACCGAGACCGCGCACTGGCCAGTTACGCGCGGGCGATGGTGCGGCTGCGTCCGGTGATCGGCGACCGCGATCCGAATTTGTTGAGTTCGCTGTACCGCAGCCGGGGAACGCGGACCTTCTACCAGGTGCGGATCGGCGAGGACACGCGCGTTGCGGCAGACGATCTTTGCGGCCGGATCCGCCGTGCCGGGCAGGCCTGCCTCGTACTGCGCAATATGAACGTGCGAAGTTGATCCCTCAGTACGCCGAGCGCCATCGATCGACCTGCTGCAGCAGTTCGCGGCTGGCGCGTTCGCTAGCACGCAGCCGCAGCGCCCAGTCCAGCGGCATCGGTGTCGCGACCTGCCGGGGATTGCGGAACACGAAACCTGCATGGTCGCCACGTCGCCAGATCATGCGGGCGCGAAAGACGAGGCCCTTCCGGTCGATGGTCAGATCGACCTCATCGGTGATCAGGGGAGTGCCGCCGAACTCCACCCTGGCGCCTCCGTGAGAGAAGTTGCGGACCAGGCAGTCCATGGTCGATTGTCGGCCGTTGAAGGCGATCCGGCCGCCGTAGAACACCCGACCACGGCAACTCTTTCGTCGATCCAGCATAGTGCCATCCCCCGTTACCACCGTACACTACTTGAGGTAGCGTGGGGACGAACAGGGGTCGTTCGGATAAACGGTTTGTTAAGGTAAACGGGCCGCTTGACCGCTGCCGCTTTTGGCTGCGTATGACGGTAAAGCCGCTCAAGAAAAACAAGGACGTTCGTGGCGCTGCCTGCACTGGACTCACCGAACTGGCAAGGCACCGCCGCTGCATTTGCGCTTGGCCTGCGCTCGGTCGTCTCGACCATTTTGACGCTGGTGCTGTTCGCCACCTATATCGGCATCGGCGCGCTCGCCCATGATACGCACTTTAGTCTTTTCTGGGCGCTCGCCTCGACGCTGTTCGTGTGGGCCGGACCGGCGCAGATCATCCTGCTCTCCACGCTTGGCTCCGGCGCTACCGTGATCCAGGCGGCGCTGGCGGTGGCGGTCAGTGCGATCCGGCTGTTTCCGATGGTGGTGTCGGTGCTCCCGATGCTGCGCATGCCGCAGACCCGCAAGCGGCAATTGATCCTGCCGTCGCATTTCATAGCCGTCACTCTGTGGGTGGAATGTTTTCGTCTGCTGCCACAGGTACCGCGCGAACGCCGCATCGCTTTCGTCAACGGGCTCGGCAGCGGCCTCGTTGCGATGTCGATGACCGCGACGTTGATCGGCTATCAGCTCGCCGCCAACCTGCCGTCGCTGTTCGGCGCGGCAATCCTGCTGCTGACGCCGCTGGCGTTCCTGTTGTCCACCGCGCGCAATTGCCGGCAGCTTTCCGACGTGGTGGCGCTGGTGCTGGGCATCGCGCTGTTTCCGCTGGTGTCGCTGCTGCACACCGGTGTCGATATCCTGATATCAGGCGTCTCCGCCGGCACTATTGCCTACGGCGTGCACCGGTGGCGGCGACGGCCATGAGCGATTTCATCGGCGACTGGCATTCCCTGCTCGTGCTGCTGCTCGCCGGCTTCCTGCCCAACGAGGTGTGGCGGATGCTCGGCCTGTGGCTCGGCGGCGGCATCGATGAAGAATCGGAGCTGCTGGTGTGGGTGAGGGCGGTGGCCACCGCGATCCTTGCCGGCGTGATCGCACAGATCCTGGTGCTGCCGCCAGGCGCGCTGGCCAGTATTCCGGCAGAGCTGCGTTATGGCGCGGTGGCGGTGGGCGTCGTGGTGTTCATGGTGACGCGGCGATCCATTCTGTTCGGCGTCGTCAGCGGCGAACTGGTGATGATCGCAGGCAAATGGTGGCTTGGCTAAGCCGCGACTACGCTTGCACTGCGACGCGCGTCGCGTACTGTCCGGCCAATTCAAAAAGTATAACGGGGAAGCTATATGAAAGCGCGCGCCGGCTCCGCCTGGATATCCTGTCTGGCCGTCATGGCGATGGCCTTGGCGGCGCCGTTCGCCCGTGCTGCGGAATATCCGACGCGCCCCATCAAGCTGATCGTACCCTATGCCGCGGGCGGCCCGACCGACGTGCTGGCACGGCTGGTGGCGGACTATCTGGGTCGCGATCTCAAGCAGACCACCGTCGTCGAGAACAAGCCGGGCGCTCAGGGCGCCATTGCCGCGGAGGTGGTGTCACGGGCCGACCCGGACGGCTACACGCTGTTCGTCACCGCCGCCTCGATCATGGTCCTCAATCCGCTGCTCTACAAAAAGCTGCCCTACGATCCGCAAAAGGATCTGAAGATGCTTTCGGTTGTCACCGACCTGCCGGTGGTGCTGGAAGTGCATCCCTCGGTGCCGGCCAAAACGGTGCAGGAGTTCGTCGCTTACGCCAAGGCCAATCCGGGCAAGCTGAACTTCGGCTCGGCGGGCACCGGCGGCACCATCCATCTCGCCGGCGAGATGTTCAAGCAGATCACCGGCGTCGAGATGACGCACATTCCCTACAAGGGCGCAGGGCCCGCGCTGACCGACCTGTTGTCGGGCAATATCCAGGTGATGTTCGACACGTTATCGACCGCGCTTCCGCCGGTGAAGTCCGGCATGCTGCGGCCACTGGGCGTGTCCTCGGCGCAGCGCAGCCCCGATCTGCCGGATGTGCCGACGGTGGTGGAAAGCGGTTATCCGGACTATGTCGTCGGTGTCTGGTTCGGCGTCGCCGCGCAGGCCAAACTGCCCGACGACATTTCCGACAAGGTCAGCGCCAGCCTCAACCGCGCGCTGGACGATCCCACCTTCCGCGCCTCGCTGGAGAAGATTGGTTTCCCGGTGCTGCGTCCGAAGACACCGGCGCAGATCGTGGAGTTCGTCAACGAGGATCGGGCGCGGTGGTCGAAGGTGATCAAGGCGCAGAACATCTCGCTGGATTGAGGCGGGTGAACGATGGTTCGTGAGAGCGAAATCCGCGTCGGTGAAACCGTCGTCGAGGCGCCGAAGCCGAACAATGCCGGCCTGGTGTATATCGGCCGGATCCGGACGCCGTGGACCTCGCGGCTGGAAACGCCGCGGCAGGGCCGCCATGACGGCCCGGTGTGCCGGCTGGAAATTTTCGAGCCCTGGGTGCCGGCGTTGCAGGGCCTCGACCTCTACAAAACCCTCGAGGTGATCTACTGGCTGCATCTGTCGCGTCGCGATCTCGTGCTGCAGAGTCCGAAGAACGACGGCCAGGCCCGAGGCACCTTCTCGCTACGCTCGCCGGTGCGGCCGAACCCGCTCGGCACCTCGCTGGTGAAACTGGTGGGAATCGAGGGATCGACGGTTTTCGTGCGCGGCCTGGACTGTCTCGACGAGACGCCGCTACTCGACCTCAAACCGGACCGTTGCGAGTTCACGCCGCTGGCGCCGCCGCAGCCGGGCGATTTCCAGACGGAGTGATTTCGTAGGATGGGTTGAGCGTTTGCGAAACCCATCGTCGGCGGGTGATGGGTTTCGCAAGCGCTCAACCCATCCTACGGCACATGCGCTACAACGCCGCCAGCGCCGCGATCAGTTTGGTGGCATTGTCTTCCAGTACCTTGGGGTCTTCCTTGCGGCTCGCGGCCGGCAGCAGGCCGACATTGTCGTGGCGCGGCATCACATGCATGTGCAGGTGAAACACCACCTGGCCGCCGGAGGCCTCCGAGTATTGCGCGATGGTCATGCCGTCGGCCTGGAACGCCTGCTTGGCCGCCTGCGCGATCTTGTGCGCGCCGCGGGCGACGTGGGCGAAATCTTCCTGGGCAATGTCGAGGATGTTGCGCGCCGGCGCCTTGGGGATCACCAGCGTGTGGCCGGGGGTGCGCGGCATGATGTCGAGGAAAGCGATGACGTGGTCGTCCTCGTAGACCTTGTAGCAGGGAAACTCGCCGCGCAGGATCTTGGCGAAGATGTTGTTGGGATCGTACGCGGTCATGGGGCCTCCCGGAATTTCGGCGACTGTCGCCGCCATGCCTGAATCGGTCAAGCCCGCCTTGGGGATCAAGCCGGCTCTTCGTCGCTGCGTTCGATGTCGCCCTTGCGGAACGGCCCGGCCTCGGTCAGTTCGCGCACCGCCTCGGCCACATGCGCGCGCTCGTGCTTGAGGTAATCGGCGACGGCGCGGCGAAAGCCGGGGTCGACGATGTAATGCGCGGAGTAGGTGGTCTGCGGCAGGTAGCCGCGCGCGATCTTGTGCTCGCCCTGGGCGCCGGCCTCGACCGTCTTCAGGCCGCGCCGGATCGCGAAATCGATGGCCTGGTAATAGCAGACCTCGAAATGCAGGAACGGGTGATGCTCGACCGCGCCCCAATGCCGGCCGAACAGCGTGTCGGAGCCGATGAAATTGATCGCGCCGGCGATCCATTTGCCGTCGCGTTTCGCCATGATCAGGGCGACGTCCTCGGCCATGGTTTCGCCGATCAGTGAATAGAAGGCGCGGGTGAGGTACGGCCGGCCCCATTTGCGCGAGCCGGTCTCCATGTAGAAGGCGAAAAAGGCGTCCCACGCGTCCTCGGTAATGTCTTGGCCGGTCAGCGCGTGGATGGTGATTCCGTTGGCTAGCGCATCGCGCCGCTCCCTTTTGATCGCCTTGCGGTGCCGCGAGTTCAGTGTCGCCAGGAAATCGTCGAAGGTCGCGTAGCCCTCGTTGCGGAAATGAAACTGCTGGTCGGTGCGCTGCAGAAAACCCCTGTCGGCGAGAAACTTCCACTCGTTCTCTCGCGCAAAGGTGACGTGCACCGAGGACGCTTGGGTGGCGTCGGCGAGTCCGACAAGGCCGCCGGCCAACGCCGCGCCGACGCGCTCGGCGTCGCTGGCGTCGCGGATCAGGAGCCGCGGGCCGGTGGCCGGCGTGAAGGGAACGGAGGCCTGCAGTTTCGGATAATACTGCCCGCCGGCGCGCTCATAGGCGTCGGCCCAACCGCGGTCGAACACGTATTCGCCTTGCGAATGCGATTTCAGGTAGCACGGCACGACGCCGACGATGGCGCCGGCGCGCTTGGCGATCAGGTGCCGAGGTCCCCATCCGGTGCGCGCGCAGGCCGAATTCGATTTCTCAAGAGCAGATAAAAAAGCGTGCGAAACGAATGGGTTGTAGCCGATTTTGGAAGTGATGCAGGCACCGTCATCGCGGGCCGGCGAAGCCAGCGTGTCGAGGGCCAGAAGGTCGCCGAGGTCGGCCTGCGAGGTGGCGCAGGCGTCCCAGTCCGCGGCCGGGATCTGGCTGATGGAGGAGACGGCTTCCAGCGTTATGTCCGACGATGTCATCAAGCCCCGGTCAGTTGCGATCAGCCATCGCGGTGACCGTTTCTAGAATTGTGCATCGCGCTAACGACTTCAAGGGTCAGGCTTCCGGCACAAAC
>NZ_JAQGJD010000173.1 GCF_028290785.1 Tardiphaga sp.
AGCGTATCGATGAATCCGGTCTCGCGAAAATCACCGGCGTCGCCGATCCGCCAGGAAATCCCCAGCGTGGGATCGGCGATGGAGAACACGACGCTCCAGCCGCCATTGTGACGCGAGAAGCTGGCAATCGGCGCATTCACCGCGTCGGGCACGCGCGGCAGCATCGGAGTCGGCGGCGGCAGCGCCGCAAGTTGCTGCGGCGGTGCGGCGGTCGTCACATCAGCGCGCACCACCGCCGGGCCGCTGAGAAAGACGTCGTCCACCATCTGGTCGAAATACACCGGCACCTGGCGATGCTTCACCGTGTCGGCCATCTCGCTGACGACGCGGCGGGTGCGCTGCGCCACCTGCACCAGGTTGAGCGATGGCTGCTGCAGCTCCTTGACGAAGACGCGGGTGAACACCGAATTCGGATTGTCGTCCCTGTCCGAAAGCCGGTCGAGCGCCGTCTGCCGCGGCCCCGCCGAGAAGATCGAGAACACGCCTTCGGGCAGCGTCGTCATCGGCGCCAGTCCGCCCGAGCCGGCAACCGCGCGGGTGCCGGCGCGTTCAAACGGATTGTTGCGGCAGGCATCGAACACCAGGATCGAGGTCCGCGCGCCCTTGTTCTGCAGCCGCGACACGATGCGGTCGGCGAGCACGGCGGAATCCCGCACCAACTCCTCCTGGCCCTCGGTCGCCGCCGGCACGTCGGTCGGCAGCAGATAATTCTGGCCGGCGATCTCGAAGCCGTGGCCGGCGAAAAAGAAGAACGCGGTGTCGCCCTTCTCGATCGTGGCATCGAACGCCAGCAGCGACTGGCTGAACGCCTGCCGCGTCTGATTCTCCGCCACCATCACGCTGAAGCCGAGTTGCTTCAGGGCGTCGCCGATGCTGCGGGCGTCGTTGACCGCCTTCTGCAGCTTGGGGACGTTGCGATAATCATTGTTGCCGATCACCAGCGCGACGCGCTTCTCGGCGTGCGCAGACGTCGCCAGCGCCATCAGCGCCGCTCCGATGCCCAGCTGCATCGCGCACCGGGTCCACCGCGATATCATCATGCCCCCATCCATCACCATTGCCGCACTGTACGGCCATCCTCTGGCTTGGTCGAACCCGCGCTTGTGCAGGTTCATGGCGATCCTTTCCAAAAGGTAATGGCCGCAGCCCGCTGGCACTCTGGGCTTTGTCGCCGCGATCGGCCATAAATTCTGCAACCATGCGCGTCAAGCCGCGCTCCTGACGACGACGGAGAGATGATCGTGAAATCAACGCTAGTGGCAGCCGCCGCTCTTCTTGTGACGGCCTCGATGGCCATGGCGCAGGCGCCTGCCCCGGACGCCGCGCCCGAAGCCGCCCCGACCGCGCCTGCGGCTCCAGCGGCCAAGGCGGCGCGCAAGCCGGTGGTTCGCGCGGCTCCCGCCGCACCAGCAACGCCCAAGCTGCCCGGCGCGACGGAAATCACCCAGATCGTCGGCATCCGCCAGATCGACCCCACGACCTACGAAATCGATGCCAAGGCGCAGGGCGGCGCGCCGGTGAACCTGCGCATGAACGTGTTCGTGATGCAGGACCTCGGTCGCCAACTCGGCACCTACGGCAAGTAGGTGGCAACCGCGAGGCCGTGCGACCGTCGCGGCAGAGCACGGCCGCAAACGCCGTCGCGGAAAGCACCACCCGTAACGGCAGATCCAGAATGACGGCCCAATTGCCGTCATTTGCCCCGAAAACGTTCAGCTTTTCGGCGCAAATCCGGTTTCCCGCATTGACTTTGGCGGTTTCCCGCCTATCTTCCGCTGCGACGCGGCCCGGTATCGAAACGCGATACCTCGAGTAAGCCGCCTGTCTGCGCCCTGCGATCCCCGTGCAATTCAGCGTGCCGCTCCGGGGTTGAGCGCGACAGTGTTTTCCGTGAATCCAAGCGGCGGTTTCTTCCAGAGGCATGGTCCCGAAAAGTGGTCTTTCCGGTTTTCGGCAGAGATCATGCCCCCATAACAGAGGCTCAATGTCCTTTTCCAATCTCGGCCTGTCCGACAAGGTTCTCGCCGCAGTCGCGGCCACCGGCTACACCACCCCTACCCCCATTCAGGAGCAGGCGATTCCCCACGTGCTGGCGCGTCGCGACGTGCTCGGCATCGCCCAGACCGGCACCGGCAAGACCGCGGCCTTCGTTCTCCCGATGATGACCATGCTGGAAAAGGGCCGCGCCCGCGCCCGCATGCCACGCACCCTCATTCTGGAGCCGACCCGCGAACTCGCCGCCCAGGTGAAGGAGCAGTTCGACAAATACGGCGTCGGCCAGAAACTCAACGTCGCTCTCTTGATCGGCGGCGTCTCATTCGGCGACCAGGACACCAAGCTGACCCGCGGCGTCGATGTTCTGATCGCCACCCCCGGCCGCCTGCTCGACCACACCGAACGCGGCGGCCTGCTGCTCACCGGCGTCGAACTGCTGGTGATCGACGAAGCCGACCGCATGCTCGACATGGGCTTCATCCCCGACATCGAACGCATCTGCAAGCTGGTGCCCTTTACCCGCCAGACGCTGTTCTTCACGGCGACGATGCCCACCGAAATCCGCCGCATCACCGAGACCTTCCTGCACAACCCCGTCAAGATCGAAGTCTCCAAGCCGGCTTCCACCGCGATCACCGTGAGCCAGTCCCAGGTCGCCGTCGGCCGCGAGCCGCACGAGAAGCGCGAGGCCCTCCGGGCCCTGATGCGCGGTGCCACCGACCTCAACAACGCGATCATCTTCTGCAACCGCAAACGCGAAGTCGCCCTGCTGGCGAAGTCGCTCGAGAAGCACGGCTTCAGCGTCGGCGCGCTGCACGGCGACATGGAGCAGTCGGCCCGCACCGCGGCGCTCGACCAGTTCCGAAAGGGCGAATTGCCGATCCTGGTGGCTTCCGACGTCGCCGCCCGCGGCCTCGACATTCCCGCCGTCAGCCACGTCTTCAATTTCGACGTGCCGCATCATCCCGATGACTACGTGCATCGGATCGGTCGCACCGGCCGCGCCGGGCGTACCGGCACTGCGATCTCGCTGGTCGCACCTTCCGACGTCAAATCCATCGCCGCCATCGAGAAACTGATCGGCCAACCGATTCCCCACGCCGAGAGCGGTGTGATGATCGGCGAAGCCATCGAAGGCGCCGCACCTGCCGACGGCGCTGAGGCTCCGCGCCCGGCCCGCCAGCGCACCGGCAACCGCGAAGCCAATGCCGAGCAGCCGCGCGGCGGCGGACGTGGCCGCGACCATTCACGCGGCGGCAAGCGTGAGGGCTCGGGCAACCGGGAAGCGTCCGGTAACCGGGAAGCTTCGGGCGACCGCAAGCCGCGCCGCGAGCGCGAACCCCGCCGTGCAGGTGGCGGCGATCGCGAGCGCAACACCACTCCCGTCGCGCAGCCTCAGGTTGCAGAGGCCGCCTTCACGCCGCCGGTGGCGCCGCCGGCTTCCCGCACGCCATCGATCGGCCGCGCCGAAGCGCCGCGCCCGCGCCGCGAGGAAGCCTCCGAACCCGCCGATCACTCGCATTTGCCGGCATTCTTGCTGCGTCCAGTGCGGGTCCGCGTTTAATGTAGCGGCGCAACTCTCTGTCACTTACCGGGCGTTAATGCTTTCGCCGTAGCTTGATTGCGATATTTTAATCATTTCGCGATCAACTACCGGTAGAGCGTTTATGCCGCCGGCGAGGACACAGAACGTGACCGGAATTTTGGACGAACAAGAACGAACCTTGGCCTTCGCCGAGATCGCGCTCGGGCAGATCAAATCGCTGCGCCAGACCGCCATTCCGCGCAATTACGAGATCTGGTACGTCTACGCGACCGGATACAATTCCGCGCTCAACAAGGTCATCAACGAGACCCTGGCGCGTAACGGCAGGCTGACCGAGGCCGACCTGGACCAGCTCCACGACACCTACTTGTCTCAGGTCCGCACCACCGATCGCATCGATCAGGTCGGCGCCCGCGTCATCGGCGAGATCGACGACGTGATGGCGCTGATCACCGATGCGCTGGAGATGGCGGTCAACTTCAACGAAAGCCTGGTCGGCGCCAGCCACACGCTCGGATTGGCCAAGGACCGCGCCCAGGTCAAGCTCGTGATCGAGAGCCTCGTGAAATCGACCCGCGAGGTCCACGACACCAACAAGGCGCTGGAGGAGCGGCTACACTGCTCGAAGAGCGAAGTCAGCAACCTGCAGCAAAGCCTCGAGGCGATCCGCGCCGAGAGCCTCACCGACCCCCTCACCGCGCTCGGCAACCGCAAGTATTTCGACCGCGCGCTGGTCGGCGCGATCCAGGCCGCCGTCAATGCCAGCGAACCGCTGTCGTTGCTGATGCTGGACATCGACCATTTCAAATCCTTCAATGACAATTACGGCCACCTCACCGGCGACCAGGTGCTGCGCCTGGTCGGCCAGTCGCTGAAGCAGACCATCAAGGGGCAGGACATCACCGCGCGCTACGGCGGCGAGGAATTCGCGGTGGTGCTGCCGAACACATCGCTGCGCCAGGCGCTCACGGTCGCCGATCACCTCCGCCGCGCGGTGATGTCGAAAGAACTGAAGAAGAAATCCACCGGCGAGATTTTAGGCCGCGTCACCATCTCGATTGGCGTCTCGATGCTGCAGGCTGGCGACGACATGGACTCGCTGATCGGTCGCGCCGACGCCTGTCTCTACGCCGCCAAACGCAACGGCCGCAACCGCGTGATCTGCGAAGTCGATCCGGAATATTCTGCGGAGATCACTCAGATCCAGGTGGCGTAACTCGGAAGTCACATTAATTTCTGGCCGTCATTGCGAGGAGCCCTTGCGACGAAGCAATCCAGCCTTCGCTTTGTTGCTTTCTGGATTGCTTCGCTTCGCTCGCAATGACGGCTGAAATGCCGCGGCCTTCGTTACGTTTTTCTTGGTCGCTTTTTGGGGCTTTTCCCGACCCGCTTCACCTTGCCCTGCTTCGCCAACGCTGCTCTGCCCGCTGCCGCATATGCAACACGCGCCCAGTCGGTCACTTCGTCGGGTTCGTCATACAATCGCTCCGGCAATTTCCAGTATGAGCCGATCGTCCGCAGCTTGCCCTTCGCCTCATACTGAAACGGCCCGCAGCCCTCGGCTTCGAATCGCGGAATGCTTGGCGCGTCGGCGCGCAGATAGATCGCGCCGCGCAGCACCAGCGCGAAGTTGATGCCGTCGGCGGAGACGCCATAGCCGGAGAACATCCGCCGGATCGCGACAGGCCCGAAGCCGGCAAACAGTTCGATGAGGAAATCGCGGTCCATGGGGAAGTGTAGGATGGGTCGAGCGGTTGCGAAAGCACCATGCTCCTGCCGTCATCCTGAGGTGCGAGCCAGTTGGCGAGCCTCGAAGGATGCGGCGACAGACACCGGCGCTTGCCACGCATCCTTCGAGACGCCGCGCAAAAAGCTTGGCTCCTCAGTATGACGGCGGAGTTTGCGAAGATGCTACGTCAAGGAGCATCTTCCTCAGAACGCCAACTCAGTCCAACTTGGCAGCCGTCAGCTGCACCGACTCGCCGCAGCCGCAGGCGCCGGTCTGGTTCGGGTTGTTGAAGATAAACTGCGACTGCATCTTGTCGGACTTGTAGTCCATCTCGGTGCCGAGCAGGAACAGCACGGCCTTCGGCTC